>NZ_AMFQ01000101.1:0-183405 GCF_000335555.1 Acinetobacter sp. WC-743
CTGATGTGTGCTGAGAAAACAGGAGGTTTTAACTTGGTAAACTATAGACACTCATCAGGAGTTTACCATGAGCAAGAAACAGAAGACTTACACCGCAGAATTTAAAGTTGAAGCAATAAAATTGATTGAAGCCAATCAAGGCAATGTATCGGAAACAGCCAGACAACTTGGCATTTCAATGCAAACTCTTTCAAATTGGAATAATAAAGCAAAGACTGGCACCTTAGCAGGCACTAAACAATATTCACCTGATCTAAATGCCTTACTCGAAGAAAATAAAAAGCTCAAACAACAGCTCAAAACAGCTGAAATGGAACGTGAATTTCTAAAAAAGGCAGCAGCGTACTTTGCGAAAGAAAGTCAGTAAGGTACGCCTATATGAAACAGCAAAGATATTTATTCCCGATTAGCTTTATGGCTAGATTACTTCACGTTTCAGTGTCACGATTTTATGATTGGCTAAAACGAGGCATGAATAAAAGATTGGTTCAGCGAAATCAACAGACAATTTTGGTCAAAATAGCTCATGAGGAAACTAAACAAAGCTATGGCTATATTCGATTAACTAAGCATTTACAAGCGCAAGGTATCAAAATCAGTACGTATGCTGTACGTCAAATAAAAAAGCTCAACCAGCTGTATTGTAAGCGTCATAAGCGTTTCAAAAGAACTACGAAGAGTGATCATAATCGAGCGATCTACGCAAATTTACTAGAGCAACAGTTTTCAATGACTAAGCCCAATCTTGCATGGTCAAGCGATATTACATACATTTGGACTGCTGAAGGTTGGTTATACTTGGCAGCAGTAAAAGACCTGTACACGAAACAAGTGGTTGGCTATAGCTTAAATGAGCGTATGACCGCACAACTTGTTTGCAATGCACTGACTATGGCGATTCGTAATCAAAAACCAACGAAAGGCTTAATTATTCATTCGGACAGAGGCAGCCAATATTGCAGCCATGAATATCGAAAGATACTGGAAAAATGTGATTTTCAAGGTTCAATGAGCAAACGTGGGGACTGTTACGATAATGCACCGATTGAAAGTTTCTGGGGCATACTCAAGAATGAATTAGTGCATCATTGCAACTATAAAACCAGAGATGAAGCTAAAGCAGATATTACAGAATACATTGTGTTATTTTATAATCAGCGAAGAATTCAAAAGAGTTTGGATTTTAAAACGCCAAATCAAATAGCAGAGAACTTTTATCGGTTAGCTGCCTAGCATATCCCAAGTGAAAGTCTCCTGCTAATTCAGCACATATCACCGAAACAACCACGTAACAACGATTTATTGTCGTTAAGTACAGGGCTTCGATGTATGACGAAGGTCAAAGATGTAGTGAGCCTATTTTCAGATTGTGGCAGTGCAGGTGAATCATGGTGAAAAATATCATTAAAAATAGTGGTTTTACTTTAATAGAACTGATGATTGTTATTGCAATCATCGCCATTCTTGCTGCGGTTGCTTATCCGTCATACTCGAGTTATAAAATTCGTACAAATCGAGTGGATACACAAAGTGAAATGATGCAAATTTCTCAGCGTTTACAAAGTTATTATGCCATTCATCATAATTATACCAATGCAAAGTTGGATACCAATACCATGACTAAAGATTATCCCGCCTTTGCTGAGCTTTATACAATTAGATTAACAATCAGTGATCAAACATGGACATTGACAGCAGAACCAAAATCAAATTCTATTCAGTCATCAGACGGGAATCTTGTTCTAAATAACCAGGGTCAAAAATGTTGGATGAAAGGCGCTACATGTATTCCTTCCGCAACGACAAACTGGGATGGTCAATAAAATTTGATTTCTGTATCAAAACGTGTGTTTGTTGAAGTGAGCAATAAAATTTATGCAATGACTTTATTGTTGAATGATATAAAGCTTTGATTGACACGCTTTACCTTTTAAAATCTAAATAAATTTGCGTAGGTGATGTTTCGCTTTGCCCAACTCATTTTTTGCTTAGTCACATTTTTTCGCTAGCTACAAACAAAGCCGTGCTTGGTTTTGCTCATTTGCCTCTCCTCAACATGGCGATATCCAAAAGATCCAGCGACGATTCAAACGTACAAGATAAATGAATCACCAAAAGCTTTTTAATAATTTGTATAAAAACCATAAAGTTGATTGGATATGAATCATCAAGTGTTTTGATGATATTTAATTTTAATTCATAATATATTTAAGATAAATTTATATTATATTTCAGCAGATAATTAAATGTGACAATTGTCTGTTTTTTTATGCCTTTCATCTAACTTGTATTGGTTTTGTAAGTGTTTTGGTTATGATTTTAAGTTAGGTAAAGTTTTGTTGTAGAGGGATTGTGATGCAAAATAATCGGGGATTCACTTTAATTGAATTAATAGTCACATTAATCATTATCTCGATTGTTGCCATAATTGCCGCGCCAAAAATTCAAGATTTAACGTTAAAAAGAAAGCTTGAGAGAACTTCAGTTGATTTAGAAAAAATATTGACTCAAGCAAGGTCAGATGCCGTTGTATTTCGGAAAAAAGTCACTGTTAATCTTAATACAGCTGGAAAAGATTCTGCTCAAAGTAAATATTGGAATATACCTTCAGGACAAACTTTAATTTTTAAAACAGGTGAATGTATTACTGATGATAAGGGAAAAAAGTCATGGGGCTATAGTTCTACGATTCCCACACTCTCTAAAATTGTATTTTTACCACAAGGAAATGTAGAAAATTTCCCTCAAAATTTAGAAATACAAATTTCAAGTGATTCATATACTAAATATGTATATTTAACAAATTTTGGCAAAGTTACAACAACGAATAAATCTAATTTTGACGGGGATTGTACCTCATGATGAAAGCATTATCTTCCCAAAAGGGAATAGGTATGATGGAAGTCCTTGTTGCACTCATATTATTATCAATTGGGGTGTTAGGTTTTGCGATGCTACAAATGAGAGCCATGGAAGCTTCTCTTGATGCGTCTAAACGTATTCAAGCAATGAGTTTGGCTCGTGATCTGTCTGAGCGAATGCGGGCAAATAATCAAGGTTTAGCTAAAAATATAACAATTAAAATAAATGATGTTGATCAAGTCGTTGATGCATATGCAAATGCTTTTGCAGGACGGACATATGCGACGACTTATTCAGGAAAGTGCAACAATACAACAAAATGTTCTAGTCAGAAATTCGCCGAAGAAGATGTAAATCAAATTTTATATAAAGCTTTCCTGAATGGAATGAAAACAGCAATAAGTGATTGCCCTGGAAATATGACCAGAAGCCGTTATTGTGTTTATGTCGCTTGGGATGAAACTGAGCCAACTAATAGTGATTCTACAAATAGCTGCACTAAAGGTGGTTCTTATAACAAAGACTCTAAGTGTATTATTTTGGAGACTTACTAATGAATTATTCAAAAGGTATGACGCTTGTAGAGTTGATGTTAGCACTGGTTATTGGTTTATTAATCATGGCAGCAGCTATGCAGTTATTTTTGACAGGTAGTATCAATTATGGGCTTCAGAAAAACTTAGCAGAATTACAAGATAACGGAAATTTTGGTTTAAATTTTATTTTAAAAGACATAAAACTCGCAAATTTAGATGCAGATTTAGCAGTTGTGAATGATCGTAATCAATACAGTGGTGTCGTATTTACAACGATAAAAAGTTACTCTGGTTTAACTGCGGATGAGAAAAAAGTTGCAACGGCAAATATTCCTTATTTTATTTCTGGTGATTCAGCAGATTTAGCGAATTTCACTCAAGCTAAAGTCGGATTGTCAAATGTAAATGTAAAAAGTGATCAATTGGTCATTCAATATAAAGCTTTTGATCCAAATGGTTTTGATTGCGAAGGCAATCCAATTTCACAAGATGATATAGATAAGGGCACATTCATTGTGCAGCGATATTTTTTACGTCAGGATGGCTCAGCAGGGAATCTAGCTTTGGCTTGTGATGCTGGACGTTATAAAACATTGGTAGAAACGGCTGCTTTACCTACAAATATTTCTGGTTTAGGTGAAGGTAGTCAAATCATTATGCGTCGTGTGGACTATTTTCATGTTTTGCTTGGCGTTAAGCAAAATAATACAGATGAATTTAGCTATATGACGATTGACCAATATATGGGAGCAACCAACTCACTGACTAAAGCAGGAACTCCTAGACCTCGAATAATGTCGATTCAGTTAGGTGCTTTAGTACGTGGTTATGATTCTATTTCAGAAAAAGATAAATTACCAAGTGGTTTTACTGTTTTAGATCAAGCGGTGACTTTAAGTACATCAGATTCAGATCCTAAATATATTCGCGATGTAATCAGTCAGACAGTTGCATTACGAAATGGCTATGGCCTCATGGAGGATTTATAAATGCGAGTCCATCAACGAGGTATCACAATTATCGCGGTGCTATTTGTTCTTATTTTAATGGTTTTAATTGGTACTCTGGCAGTGAAACAGAGTCTAACAGGGTTAAGTATTGCGACGAATAGTCAAATTCAAAGTTTGAATCAGCAGACAGCTGATGCTGTATTCTTTGCACTTGAAAAAGATAACAAGGATTCAGCAACTTTACAGAAAAATTTAAGCTCCTTAGGCCTATTTGGGATTGTAAAGTCAGATAGTTTTTTAAACAAAGAGCTGGTTTTCTGTTATCGACCGAAAACCCAAGCCAAATTATTTTCTATTCAACAAGCAAGTGTTATTTATCCTACAAGTGATGCAGATGTAAATAATAGTGAGTTAGGTGTTGCTGGTTACTGTCAATATACAAAAAATGATTATAGCAGTGGACGGGATATTATGATTTCGCAAATTGCTGTGAAAAAAAGTAGCAGTAATACTGACGTACCCTTTAAATATTTTCCCACTGGTACAGATACATCCACGGTTCAACTTGATCAGGTGCAACCTGTGCAAATTATTGTGACCACGATTATCCCAGGCGCAGCGAATGGTAGTGGCTCTGGATGGTCAAGTTTTTCAAGCCAAATTAATGATTGTTTTAAAAACCATTTGAATGATAAGTCTGCAAAGTATGCAGCACAAAAGACAGTTGCAGAATGTTTTGCTGATTTGGGTGTGCCATATAGTCAACAAGTCATGGATTATGCTGTGATTAGTTATGCGACTAAGAGCTAAGGTAAAGGGGATATTTTATGAAAACTAAATATAAAAAAATAGCTGTTGCGATACAAACGGCTTTTATCACATCCTTAGTTTGTTCTGCTTTACCGAGCTATGCAAGTGATACGGAACTCTATAAAGCACCTCAGAGTTCAGTTACAACCATTATGTTTATGATGGATGTTTCAGGGAGTATGGATGGTGAGAATCGCCTTACAAACTTAAAAAGCGGGATGACTAAGTTATTACAAGGAGATGCTTCGCAAGGGATAGAACCATTACCAGATAAACTTGTTGTCGGATTATCAGATTTTAGCTCTCCAAATACAAATGGACCATTTGGTCGTATTCGACTTGAAGCAAGAGCTTTAGGTGAGACAAGTACTCTTCCTGGAAGCAGACCGATATTTCAGACAACCCAAACTTTTACTCAACCTGCATCAAGAACTATTACACAGTCATCTGTCATAACAAGTATTCAAACAAGAACACAAACAGGGACACGTAATTGTACATGGTCGGTGTTAGGTAGCTGTCTTTCTTGGGGTAATGTAAACAGTTGGAGACCTAGTGATCCAAATGCAGATTGGAGTTTAGCATCTACTAGTGGGGGAGGGTGGAGTAATAATACACCATTACCCGATTTTGGGTTAACGGGAACGCCAACTGCTACGAGTTCAGTAATAAATGCTAGAGAGTGTATCACTTGGAATAATTCATCCCCATACGATTGTACGCAATGGGTAAACACTACAAAAACAGCTAATGATTTCTCTGGATTAATACCTTCCGCTGTTCCTTCAACACCAACTTTTACAAATATAACATCTGGTCCATATTATAATACGACAACACCTAGTCAACCTAGTTATGGTGGTCCTCAACAAAATGGTAGTGTTACCTGTTCAGGAAGTACTTGTTATAATCCACAAAGAAGAGTGGGTACTGCTACAAGCACAAGACAATATGATCAATCCGCTGATGGAAGTTATACTGTAACAACGACTTACTTTGGTACTGCTACAGAGACACATCGTAAAAAGATGTTGCGAGCAGTAAATGCCCTTACGGCTGTTGGTGGAACACCAACGGGTTATGCGTTTGCGGAAGTAGCTGCATATCTAATGGGGCAAACCACATTTGGGGCTAGTAATACGGGGGCTGCGTCAGGATTTACAGCAAATGTAACAAATATAAGTGATGGTGCTAACTACATTAAGCCATCAATATTGAATTCAACAACGAATCAAAGAGAGTTTACTATTGATTCTACTAAGAAGTGTAATACACAGGGTATCTATTTTTTAACAGATGGCGAGCCAACATATTATAATCGTTATGATAGGTATGGTAATAGTAGTAGCAATGTTCCTGATCAATACAAGAGAGCTACTTTAGAAAGCTTTATGAAAAAATCATTAGGTACAATCAAAGGACCAGGTTTTAGCTGTAATAATACCAGCACTTTAGGGAAATTGAGTGGTTATAGTAGTGGTTCGAATATGGTTGATCCCAATGGTTGGGATTGCATAGGCGCGTATACAAAAGCACTATTGGATCCTAATTTAAACCCTGCTGGAGTAAAAATTAAAACAGCCGTCGTTGGTTTTGGTTCAGATTTTAACCGTGGTACTGGCAGTGATGTACAAGACGCTCAAAAATGGGGAACTCTTGGAGAAGGCGGGTGGTATTCTGGTAGTAATGATGCCGATGTTGTTGCTAGTGTTAATGCATTTCTTAAAAAACTTCAAAAGTATATTCCGCCAGTTACTACAGGCTCGATTACCATACCTGTAGATAACTTGGATACTCAAAATATTCAGCCTTGGGGATACTTCCCACAATTTGACCCGGCTCCAGATGCTCAAGTCACAACATGGATAGGTAATCTTAAAAAGTATCAAGTGGTTGATAATATAATTAAAGATCGTGATAACAAGATTGTATTTGATGCTACTAAGGGAGTTAGTGTAGATGATCCAAATGATTATTGGGCAGATACTGCTATCACAAAGACAATTTCTAAAATTGTTAAAGAAAATAATGTAGATGTTGAAAAAGAATTTGAAGTAAGAGTTGGTGGTGCCTTAAGTCAATTTAAGTTAGGGAATGTCAATAATATTGAGAGAACTATTTATACGGACAGAAAAGTTGGTAATGATGGTACTGTATCGAGTATTGGGAATGATAAGGCTTTATTACAGGTGAGTAGTGCTGATTTAAAAGCCAATAATCCAACGAATAATTTTAGTATAGATACCAAACGTGGTTATCTTGCAGCTTTGTTTGGTTACAATGTAACTTCTGCCATGGCATCAAACCTAACGACGAGCAATAGTGATGCTGCCAATACGTCCTTTGTAAATTTTCTCACACAATCTAATGCAACACTTAGACAAATGGGTGCAGTAATGCATTCTAAACCTTTATTAATTACACAAAAAGGGACAACCCAATTTGATGCTAAAACGGGTGATTTAAGTTACAAAGATCGTGATGATTTAATAGTGTTTGGAACAACTCAAGGGTTATTACATGTCATCCGAGCAGGTGACAGTGCAACAGATAGTAATGCGGGTAAAGAAGTATTTACATTTGTTCCGAATGAGATGATTGAGAAACAGAGTCAGGGTTTTTTAAATCAAGAAAACCAGGGAAGAAACCTAGAGTATGGAGTTGACGGTCCTTGGACAGCCTATACTGAATATGTGACCAAGTCTGGTACAAATGCAACAGAGCCTGTTGTAACGGTGAGCGGTGGTAAACAATGGTTATATGGTGGTTTACGCATGGGTGGGCGCAGTTATTATGCTCTAGATTTATCTGACGTTACCTCTACCAGCGGAAAGCCAAAAATAAAATTTAGAATCAGTCCAGACGATGCAGCTGCATATTCACCAATTAGCTATATGGGGCAAAGTTGGTCTAAACCTACTTTAGCTTGGATAAACTGGCAAGGTTCACGCAAACTGGTAATGATTGTTGGTGGTGGCTATGACCCAATTTATGAAAATATAGGTACGCCAACATCCAGTAGTATTGATAAAGGTGCGGGCGTATATATTTTTGATGCTGAAACTGGCTCGGTTTTATGGTGGGCAAGCGCAAATGCGGCAGCTGATAAAGTCACCGAGACGAATGTCAGTAACATGAAACGTAGCGTGGTGAGTCAGATAAAAGCAATTGACCGTAATAGTGATGGGCTTGTAGATCACCTATACTTTGGTGATTTAGGTGGTCAATTGTGGCGTGTAGACTTAGACAGTTCAGCTCAAGCGGGTAACACGGCTAATTTAGCTAAACGCGTCACTCGTATTCTAAATCAGTCTAATGCATCAGATGTGCCTAGATTCTATTCTACACCTACATTTACCATTCATAACAATGGCGGAAGTTTGTTTGCAGTACTGACAATTGGTTCAGGTAACTTGAGTTCACCTATGTCAGAAACCAATAAAAATGATGCTTTGTATGCTATTTACGATAAAGATGTTACACGTCGAAATTTATCGGTATTAAAGGACAGTGAATTAAATTCGGTTGATATCAATTCAATGACCACAGGCAGTAAACAGCTGGTTAAAAATACTGATGGTAATACTGCGACAAGTTTCAGTTTTGGTGGGTGGTATTATCCGTTAGGTTCTAAAAAACGTGTTCTCAATGATAATATCGCGATTGACAGTGATTTATATGTCAGCATATTTAATGCAAACATAGATATTGATGACGTTGATTGTTACGGTGGTGTGCGAGGTGAAAGTAAGGCTAATCAATTCTGTCTACCTTATGGTCAATGCACTGTATTGAGTGGGAATACTATAGTTGTCAAGAATCGTCCAAATGAAATTTCATTAGGAAAAGGGAATATCGGTATCAGTTTCGGTGGTAAGGACAAAAATCGTGGTTTAGTTCTAAACTTTCCTACAACTGAATCTTTAACAAACTATACCAGTAAAACTAAGTTTATTTCCCAGCGTTGGTATGAACGTTAAGGACGAATCCATGAAAAAAATACAAGGATTTACCCTTATTGAGTTAGTTATCGTTGTCATTATTATTGCAATAATGGCAGCTATAGCCATACCTACCTATAAGGATATAATTCAGTCAAATAGAGAGAAAAAAGTTCAACAAGAAATCTTAAAACTTGCTGAGCAATTGGAAAGATATAAAACTAGAAATTTTAATTATAGAAATTTTTCTGAAACAGCTACAGAGTTACCAGAAGGCTATATATTGAAAATTTCAGATTTGGAAGACAGTTCAAAAAATCTGACAGATGATGTACAGGGGATAGGCTGGTATATTTCAGTCGCCCCACCTACTGATGTAAACAATCGTAACTATAATCCTAAAAATAATTATTTTTTGATGAGTAGTAATGGATTGCAATGTAAATCACGTTTAGCAAGTGATGTAAATTTTAAATGTGAACCTTGGAACGATGGAACAAAAACAGGAAGCCAACCATGGTAAAAGAACAGGGTTTTAGCTTAATTGAACTACTTATTGTTGTTGCAATTTTAGGGATATTGGCAAGAATTGCTTATCCAATGTATACAGACTATTTAATCAAAGCAAACCGTGTTGATATGCAGTCTGAAATGGTTAGGATTGGCGGCTTATTACAAAAATATAGGACATTGAACTCTACATTTTTAAAAAAACAGGATGCGACTCCAATTGATCTAACTACACTAGGTGTTGCTGAGCAATATCCTTCTGGCGGTAAACCATTATATAAGCTTACTTTATCTAATGTATCAGCAGGGACATGGACATTAACAGCAACGCCAATTGAAAATACAAATCAAGCTGGAAATGGTTCTATAGTGCTGAACAATCAAGGTCAAAAATGTTGGACCAAAGGCAGCACATGCACCCCGTCTGCAACCACAAACTGGGACGGTAGATAAAATTTAAATTCAAAATTGTGGATAAATAAAAATTGATCTTTCTTTCACACTCAAGATAACGTAAAATACTGCCCTCTATGAAAGGGGTTTGAAATGTATCGATGGTCGGTGCAAGGATAATCCGTAAAAACTATAAGGTTCTATCATGGTTGTAATTCGTCTAGCGCGCGGTGGTGCTAAAAAACGTCCGTTCTATCAAATCATTGTAACTGATAGCCGTAATGCACGTGACGGTCGTTTCATCGAACGTATTGGTTTCTTTAACCCTACAGCTCAAGGTAAAGCAGAAAAACTTCGTTTAGATGCTGACCGTTTTGCTCACTGGGTTTCACAAGGTGCTCAACCTTCTGAACGTGTTGCTTCTTTAGCTGCTCAAGCGAAGAAAGCTGCAGCTGCTGCATAATTTATTCAGCAGTAGGTAGCCCATGACACCAACACAGAATGTGCCCGAAGATCGTATTCAGATTGGACAGCTACGTTCAGCATATGGATTAAATGGGTGGCTCTGGGTCTATTCCAATACTGAACCCATGAGCAACATTTTTGACTACCTGCCTTGGTACATAGAAACCAAAGCAGGTTGGCAAATTATCGATGTAAAACGTTGGAAACCACATGGCAAAGGTCTTGTTGTTGCGCTAAAAGGTGTGATTGATCGTACCGCAGCAGACAATTTGGTTGGCGCTAATATCTGGATTTCAAAGTCGCAACTGCCTCAACCGGGTGTGGATGAGTACTATTGGTCTGATTTAAAAGGTCTAACAGTGTTAGGTTTGAATGATGAAGAGCAAGAAGTAAATCTCGGTAAAATCCATGAACTGTTTGAAACAGGCGCCAATGATGTAATGGTTGTTCGTGCAACAACAGATAGCATCGATGGTGAAGAGCGAATGATTCCATGGCATAAAGATGTGGTACAACGCGTTGATCTCGAAGCTGGTCGTATCTACGTGAATTGGGGCGTGGATTATTAATCCTTAGGATTGGCACAGCAGGAAAATAGAGGAGTCTGCGGTGTTTTTTGCAGTCATTACGCTTTTTCCTGAAATGTTTGAAGCGATTACAGCGTACGGCATTAGCGGACGCGCGGTGAAACGTGACATTGTACAAGTTCATTGTATCAATCCACGAGAATTTGCCGAGGGCAACTACAAAAGAGTGGATGAACGTCCATTTGGTGGTGGTCCAGGTATGGTGATGATGGCTGAGCCTTTGGCAAAAGCAATACACCATGCCAAACAGCTTGCAAAGCAAGCAGGAGCAGTTCATGTCCCTGTGGTGTATATGTCTCCACAAGGTAAAACCCTAAATGAACCTGCGGTACAGCAATTTATTGATTATGACGGATTGATTGTACTGTGTGGACGTTATGAGGGGGTCGATGAACGTTTGATCCAAAAATATGTAGATCAGGAATGGTCGATTGGAGATTACGTATTGTCGGGTGGTGAACTACCTGCGATGGTTCTATTAGACAGTGTGATTCGACGTTTGCCGAATACCATGTCAGATGAACAGTCAGCAGTGCAAGATTCATTTGTGGATGGTCTACTCGATTGCCCACAATATACCAAGCCAGACCATTTTGAAGGTTTGGATGTTCCTGATATTTTAAAGTCAGGTCATCACGCAAATATTGAAAAATGGCGGTTTTTGCAACGCTATCAACGCACTTTGGAACGCCGACCTGAGTTGGTGGAAAAAGTTGAGTTGACCAAGCAGCAAAAGAAATGGCTAAAAGATCAGCAAGACTCAGCAAAATGATGCTTGGTTCAAGCACAAGATTGAGAAGCAATGCTTCAACAAATTGATATTTAGCCTTGGTTAAATGTCTTTTATAGGCTCCTTAAACTCTCTCATATTTGAATGAGGCTAAGGGGAAAGATAAACGGGTTGATATGCGATTTAGCCTCTGTCCCCAGCGGTTGTACAGACCTCTTCTGTTCCGCAAAATCGGAGATTCCCACAATGAGTGGTAAACATCCTTTAGTTCAAGCAATTGAAAACCAACAGTTAAAAACTGACATCCCTACTTTTGCTCCTGGTGACACAGTTGTTGTCCAAGTAAAAGTAAAAGAAGGTGACCGTGAGCGTCTTCAGGCGTTTGAAGGTGTGGTGATTGCGAAGAAAAACCGTGGATTGAACTCAGCGTTCACAGTACGTAAAATTTCTAGCGGTGTTGGTGTTGAGCGTGTATTCCAAACTCACTCTCCAATCGTTGCTAAAATCGAAGTGAAACGTCGTGGTGACGTTCGTCGTGCTAAGCTTTATTACCTACGCGAATTGTCTGGTAAAGCTGCACGTATTCGTGAGAAATTACCAGCGCGTAAACAAGGTTAATTTTAACTTTGCTTTACAGCTAAAAATGCGCCTTATTAGGCGCATTTTTTATGACTAATTGATGAATGAAAATAGTATATAGTCAACCTGCTGAAAAATGCATACAGTAAAATATCATTTTTCTTGATCAATAAAATCAAAGTGATCAATAGATTGCTTGAGGATCTAAAGCTTGCACTGTCACGCTTTACCTCTGAAGTTTTAATTGATTTGCGTTGGCGAAACCTTACTTTTCAGAGATGAAAGGTAACAAAAATCTTTCGTTTAACAGGGATCTTGCGTTGCAAACAAAGCAGTGCTTTGTTTTTGCTCATATCGCCCTTGACCGACGGCGGCATCCATGCCGCCAACCACGATAGCGATGTCAGGTAAAAACCGCTGATGAAAAAAGCAAAGACCATTTCAATTATATTAAGTCAATAAGATTGATTGCTATTATAATCCTTGTAATTTTAAACGGTTGGCTTGTTCACGATAGACTTGTACTGGATCAGGTGCAAAGATTGCACGCAAGCCTAAAACCTGATTGACTTCATCTAAATGGTTCCAACGATAATCATCACGAATCGTTTTACCAAATTTGGCACTACAGCGAGAGACAAGTCCATCATTGATTTCAGGAATATTGCGACTGGTGCTGAGCAAGAATGCATCCGTTAAATCTGCAAGATTTGTTAAAACAGCACTTCCTGTGAACGAATAAAAATAAATGCCTTTTTCCTGATATGCACCTTCTCCACATGTTGTTGTCGGAACGCCCATTGGAAATTGATTATTGAAAAGTGCAGAGCCTTCGGTGCTTAAACTTTTTGAACCTGCCAATGCATCATGCGGAAACTCTTTGGGATCAAAGCCCTTAGACCAAACAATCATATTGGAAATAAAATTAACCATGTTGACCAATGGACCTTCAGCTGGAGTGCCTTCTGCTCGTAAAATCACATCCGAAAGTGGACTCCCTTTGTTTGGGGAGCCAACAGCTGTTACCGAAGCAACGTTGTTTGGCATCACTCCGGCAACATAACGTGCAGTAGGACCACCATGTGAGTGACCAATGAGGTTGATTTTTGTTTGTCCTGTAATGGCGAGGATATCTTCAACTTGTTGTACCAATTGTTCACCTCTAACTTCTGTTGAGTTAAATGGTGAAACACGTGTGACCCATGTATTTGCACCATTACGTGCTAAGTCAGGTGCAATTTGGTACCAGTAGTCTTGTCCTGAAGCATTGTCTGAACGAATAAATCCAGCCATGCCATGTACCAATACAATAGGATATTTAGTTTTAGCATAAGTTGATGTTGTTTGACTTGTGGTGATTTGCTGGGCATTAGACGCATACGCACTGGGTACTAAACAAGCCAAGATTAGACTTGCCATCAATGATCCATATTTCATGGGGAAGCTCCATTTAAAATTGTTATTTATTATTGATTCACTTCTAAGTGAAATTTAAAAATATCAAAATTGTCATGAATTACGAGCGGAAAAGTATGAAAAACAACCTTAAATGTAATATTTTATTTCGGAAAAATGTTTATTCAGTGTTAAATTCATAAAAGCCATTGAAATTTATGGAAAGCTTAAAACTAGGTCAAAGAATATTCATACAAGTGATTTGATCTCAATCATTCATATCCAATGCGCTTTATGTTTTATAAAAATTGTTAGAAGCTTTGGTGATTGGTTTATTTTGCACTTTTGACTCATAGATGGTCATTTTATTGTGAGGCGACATGGATGTTGTTATGTTGAGCGAAGGGATATGAGCAAAACCAAAAGCCATATTGTAAAAAGAGATACAATATGGCTAATTTAAGTTGAGAACTTATAAACCTTGTATTTTCAAACGGTTGGCATGTTCACGATAGACTTGTACTGGGTCTGGCGCAAAGAGTGCGCGTAAACCTAAAAATTGATTGATTTCGTCCAAATGATTCCAGCGGTAATTATCTCGAATGGTTCTGCCGAATTTCGCACTACAACGTGACACTAAACCATCATTATCATGACCGAGGTTGATCAATAAGCTTGTACCAAGCAGTGCTGAATCCAAGTCTAGAAGATTGGTGACGGCTGTATTGCCTGTAAATGAAAAAAACTGAATGCCTTTTTCTTGATAAGCACCTTCGCTACATGCTGTAGCACCGACGCCCATTGGAAATTTACGATTAAATAAAACTGAGCCTTCGGTCGTAACACTTTTTCCGCCAGCAAGTGCATCATGAGGAAAACTTTTTGGATCTAAGCCTTGCGCCCAAACAATGGCTTTTGAGAATAAATTGACAAGACTGACGACGGGTCCTTCAAGAACTGTACCTTCTGTACTCAAAATGATATCTGCAACTGGGCTGCCTCTTTGTGGTGAACCAATCGCAGTCACGGATGCAACGCGAGTAGGCATGACACCCGCGACATAGCGACTGGTTGGACCACCATGAGAATGACCGACTAAATTGACTTTTTGGCTACCTGTGATGGCTAAAATTTCTTCTACTTGTTGAGCCAGTTGTTCGCCGCGCACTTCGGTTGAATTAAACGGTGATACACGTGTCGCCCATGTGCTTGCGCCGTTTCGTGCCAAATTAGGTAAAATTTGATACCAGTAATCGAGTCCTAAAACATCACCAACCCGAATAAATCCTGCCATACCATGAGCAAATACAATTGGGTATTTGGTTTTTGCATAATCAGAACTTACTTTTGTTGCAGTGACTTGTTGTGCATTGGATGCATGTGTCGTGGATAAAGTACATGCGAGAAATAGACCTGTGATCAGATGTCCATATTTCATCATAAATCTCCGTTGGTTTTATTATTGAGGGGTTTTTGGTATGTATCGATTTTTAACCTAGCAAAGCTGAAGCGAGGTTATCGATGAGATTTGGATGAAAAACAACCTAAACTGTAACTTAATATTTTATTTCTTGGTAAAAAATGAATTGATATGTTGCCATAACGGTCGTATGGCAACAGGATTTGAGCGCTTTATTTTTAAATCAAACATAAATAAAATCTACTGTTGTTGACCTCACAGTAAATATTTTAGATTAGAAATATTATAAGCCTTCTAATTTCAAGCGATTGGCTTGTTGGCGAAATTGATCAACTGAATTCGGTGAAAATAATCCGCGTAACCCTAAAATTTGATTGACCTCATCCAAGTGGGTTTGATCATAATTATCTCGAATCACTTGTCCTAAATGGGTATTGCAACGAGTGACTAAGCCATCATTATCTAGATTTTTATATGACAAAGGTGCAAGGGTAGAAATTGCAGCATCAGTCAGATCAAGAACATTGGTCAATTGTGCTTTACCCGTCCATGAATAATGGTAGACACCATTTGAAGTCACTTTTTGCCCCTGACCACAATCTTTGGGAATCGCTGCACTTGGATATTTTGCATTAAATTCAGCTGAACCTTTTTCACTAATACTTTGTAAAGAACGATTTAAGCTGTTGGGTAATGATGGATTATTTTCCAGTAACGTAATCACCGGCGCTAAAATATATTGACTTACAACGGTTAACAGCGCACTCGCGCCTTGATTACTCAATATATCATCTGCAACTTTAGAGCCTTTTATCGTTCCTGCAACAGCAGTTAAAGATGCTACTTTGGAAGGTGCAACGATTTCAATATAACGAATGGTTGGACCACCATGACTATGTCCAATGAGATTCACTTTGGCTGATCCTGTTAATGCCAAAACCTCATCAACTTGTTGTAAAAGTTGCTCACCACGAACCTCAGTGCTTTCTAAAGGAGAAACCTGTGTTGCATAGACCTTCGCACCATTTCGAGCAAGATCGGGGAGCACCTGATAAAAATAATCTAAGCCAAATGATGATGTACCAAGCCGAGTGAAACCAAACATGCCATGGTTAAATACGATTGGATATTTGGTTTTTGCATAGTCAGAACTGACATAGGTTGGAGTGACACTTTGTAGCCCTGATGCTGAGACTGTCATTCCACTGAGTCCGAGGACGAGACCCAGCCCGAGTGAACCGATCTTTAATTTCATTTTAAATACTCTTTTTGTTTTAACTGGATAAATAACTCACAATTTCTAGAATTGTAAGTTGGAGTAGATTACAGTCCTTGTAACTTCAAACGGTTGGCATGCTGTCGGTATAAGGCAACGGGATCTTGTGAGAACCAACCTCGTAAACCAAACATCATATTGGCTAAATCGGTATGATTTAAATCGTAATTATCTCTAATCACTTGCCCAATATGCGTACTACAGCGCGGTACCATGCCATCATTATCAGTGTTGCCGTACACTAAGGGGGCGAGTTGCATTAATAGGGTATCGATATCTAATAAATTTGTGGTTTGCGCAGTTCCTCCCCAAGAGTAATAATGAATTCCATTTTCTACTTTTGCACCCGTTTTATTACAATCTGTGGCGAGAGCAGTTGTTGGAAATTTGCTGTTAAATGTAGAAGAGCCTGTTTCGGAGAGCGATTTCATCGAGGCATCAAAGTTAATCGCTAAATCTGGATTTTCCTGAGCCCATGCGATCAGTGGACCAACAATATATTGTCCCAAAATATTCATCAAAATTTTACTTGCTTGATTATTTTGAATGCTGTCGGCAACACTAGAACCTCGAAAAGTTCCACCTACACCCGTGATAGATGCGACATATTGAGGTTTAACCGCTGCAACATAGCGGATAGTTGGACCGCCATGACTGTGTCCAATCAAGTTGACTTTGTCCTTTCCTGTGAGTGCTAAAACCTCTTCTACTTGAGTGATCAGTTGTTCTCCACGCACTTCAGTGGTATTGGCAGGAGACAATTGTGCTGCAAATACTGTTGCACCATTACGCGCCATGTCGGGTAAGATCTGATACCAATAGTCAATATTAAAACGCTCATTTCCGATTCGAGACCATCCGAGCCAACCATGTGTCATGACTATAGGATATGCAGTTTTTGCATAATCTGATTTGATTGTATCTTTGATTTGCAAAATGCCTGGAGATGCCTGTGTCAAGCTGGCTAAACCAAGTCCCAACACACAGCATATACTGAGCCCCAAACGATTTTTTATTGTCCTGTTTTTCATTTTTTTTCCTGTTATGTCACAATTTTATTGACTAATTTGCAAACGGTAATTGACCTCCTTGGTCATGTACCGTTTCAAATGTTTGTAATCTAAGTTGTTCTTGTTGATTGGAAAATTGTTGTGATTTGAGTTGTTGTATTGCACTTTGTTTAGCGGAATCACTCATATTGCTGTTGAGAATGGCGTCTCGCTCAGATAAATACTGGTTCACTTTATTTTTCCAGTCACCTCTTTGGACATCTAATGTTTCTAAACGTTGAGTTGCTTCTGGACCAACAAGATTAGTACGCATTTGATGCAGTTCTTGTGCTGAGCCACCGCGTGCTTTAATGTCTGCTGTGAGTTTTCTGAGGTCTTCAAGTTGATTCAGTTGTTGCAGATTTTCTTTCCAATCTTCAGGAAGTTGATCAAACAAGGCTTTGAGTTTTTTGGCTTTTTCGCTTGCAGATAAGGATGCATCATCCATCACAGCCATTCGATCGACGGTATATTGGTCATAGGTATCTTGCGTACCAAATAGACCTTGGCTTTCATAATCTGAGAAGAATTTCTTTCTTAAATTTTTGGTATTGTCCACAATCTGTTGATAGTATTTTGCACTTTCCTTGTCCGCATTGGGTGCTTGTAAATCTGCTAATTTACTTCGGTAATCCATGTAGCGTGTCCATAAATCACTCAACTGAGATAGAACAGGCTCTTTATAGCTTGTTTGAAGATAACGCTGGAAATCTGTCTTGATTTGTTCAATTGTTTTTTCACCATACTGGGTAATGAAATATTCAAAACAGTCTTTGGTTTGTTCATTGACAATTAAGCGGTTGGAAGCATCTACTCGAATTTGACAATTAATTTGCGTGTCTTGTTGGCTCTTGCTGGCAAAACTTAGCGCTTCTGATGTTGAAAGCTGAGAAGCGGCAATTTGTCCTTCAGACTGAGTTGTATCGTCCGAAGTCTGATGTACTTCAGCTGTTTGATGATTGGGTTTAAGCCAGAAAATGACTGCCAAAATCAACACTAAAATAATAAACAACACTATCCCAAGCGCTTTTTTTCTAGATGAATCCATCTAATGTCCTATATTTTTTGTATTTTTATTCAAAAATAATTTGCCATAAAACCGCAAGTTTCAAATATAAAATTTGTAAAAATAGATGAGTGGTTTTTGTTAAAATAACTCATCAACTTATGTATAAAGATCAAGATGTCCTCAAAAGCCCAGAAGATTCCACGTCGTCATATCAGTGGTGTATTTTTATTGAATAAACCATTGGGCATTAGTTCAAATGCAGCATTGCAAAAAGTTCGTTGGTTGTATCGAGCACAAAAAGCCGGGCATACAGGTGCACTTGATCCTTTGGCTTCGGGTTTACTACCGATTTGTTTAGGCGAAGCGACCAAGTTTTCGCATTATTTATTAGATTCGAACAAACGTTATCGTACAACCATTCAGTTGGGGCACAGTACAACTACAGGTGATGTGGAAGGCGAGGTCTTGTTAGAAAAAGATGTACCTGAATTAAGCCAAGCGAATATTGAGCAGGTTTTGAAACAATTCACTGGTGACATACAGCAAATTCCTCCAATGTATTCAGCTTTAAAGAAACAAGGACGTCCATTGTATGAGTTGGCTCGTCAAGGCATTGAAATTGAGCGTGAGGCTCGACCTATCTATATTTTTGCTGTTGAACTTATTGAGTTTACATCGCAGAGCCTGACTTTAGATATCACTTGTTCGAAAGGGACTTATATTCGAGTGCTAGGTGAAGATATTGCCAAAGCATTAGGAACCTATGGGCATTTGACTTATTTACATCGGATTCAGACAGGTCACTTTGATTTAATCCCCGAATATACCATTGAATATTTGGAAAGCTTAACTGAACAAGAGCGAGAAAAGTTGTTGCTTCCTGTATATGCACCAATTGATCATTTTTTAAAGATTCAGGTACCTCAAGGTCGTGCAGAATATTTCTGCCGCGGTATGGAAAGTAATATAGATCATGTTGCAGTCGCAGAAGTGCTTGTATTCGATGGTGAAAAATGTTTAGGGCTGGCTGAAATTACGGATAAGAAGCGCTTGGTACCGAAACGTGTTTTAAATCTTTGATTAGAAATATTGCCTCAAAATTCAGTGGATTGAAGAACGAGCACTGTTCAAATATAGCACCGTTAAAAGATAAGTGAATGTTATGGAATTTGATATTATTCTCAGTTTAGTGTTTTTTGCCTTTTGTGCAGGCGCGATTGATGCTGCTGTCGGAGGTGGGGGACTGATTCAAATTCCTGCTTTGATGGGGGCGTTGCCCCATTATCCGACGGCTACGGTTTTTGGTACTAACAAGCTTGCATCCATTTGTGGAACTGCATCCGCAGCATTTTCTTATTTAAAACAAGTCAAAATTGAATGGAAATTGCTTGCGGTTATCGGGATCACAGCTTTCATCAGTTCATTTGGTGGTGCTGCTTGTGTCTCTTTAATTCCACAGGAAATTTTACGTCCCTTTGTCTTGTTTATGTTGATTGTCATCGCAATCTATACGTTTTTTAAAAAACAGTTTGGGCAAGTACATTTTCAACAGGAAGTCACCCATAAAATGCTGTTGATCGCAGGTATCGGTGGTTTATTGATTGGTTTTTATGATGGAATTTTTGGACCAGGCACAGGTAGCTTTTTTATTTTCTATTTTATTCGTTATTTGAAAGTTGACTTTCTCCATGCTTCGGCACTTTCGAAAATCGGCAATTTCATGACCAATTTTGCAGCATTGAGTTTCTTTATTCCCACAGGGCATGTGCTATTTCAATTGGGCTTAATGATGGCAGTCGCCAATATTTGTGGCTCACTGGTGGGCGTAAAAATGGCGTTGAAATATGGAAGTGGTTTTATTCGAATTTTATTTTTAATTTTAGTCAGTATCTTGATTTGTCGTTTGGGATACCAAATGTTCATGGCTTAAGTTTTATATTCAAAACACCCCACAAAATTTAAGTTTTTTTGATACAAAAAACTCTTAAATTTTGTGGGGCTTTTTTTTGATGGTTTATTTATGATTGATGACTTATTCAGCGAAATTTATCGACTCAATAAAAAAGAAATCAGCGCTCACGTAGAATCAAAAAAAGAGGGATTTTGATGAACATATTCGAGGCTTTACGAGAAAGCCACAGGATTCAGAAGGATTTGTCTGAACAGCTCATTCATACATCAGGTGATACGCCTGAACGACGGAAAATTTTTAATTTACTTAAAAATGAACTGTTTGCACATGCAGTTGCCGAGGATCGTTATTTCTATAGTCCGTTAATGATGACGGATTCAGGTTTAAATATTACACGTTTGGCGCTTGCTGAATATCAAGAAATGGAGGCGATCTTAGATTCTTTAGAACAAACTGATTTTAGTCATTCACGTTGGTTGGTGTTGGCAAAAAGGTTATCAGATACTGTTGCAGGGCACATCTACCAGAAAGAGCAAAATTTTTTTATGAAAGCAGGTAAAATTTTAGATGAAAATCAGAAAATAACCTTAGCGAAAAAATATTTGTCAGAATATAAAAAATATAAAGCAAAAGAAATAATGCGTTTGATTGGGTAATCCTACTCAATTCACTTGATCGTAACCACTAAGATTTGATTAAAATCAATTCGGCTTAGCTTGATGCTAGATCTTCATACATCGGATAGGGCACGCTTAAAACAATGACTGAAAAAGATCAGTCATTGTTGAGTGCAGCTGGATTTCGTGCAGAACGGAAGGTTACTCCTACAGAAGCGATCATGATACAAATTAAAGCAATAATTTGCCATGTAGTAATATGTTCATTGAGTAAAACCATTCCTGCAATTGCTGCCAGAGCAGGGGATAAGCTGGACAAGGTACCATAGCTCATTTTACTGAGTTGTTTGAGTGCCAGTAGATCTAAAGCATAAGGGATTGCTGTTGCCAAAAGCGCAATCAGTAAGGCTTTACCCCAATATTGAGTTTGTAATAAAGCCTGTGAATCATGTACTGCGCTGATTGGTAACATCACCAGTGCCGAGAGAACAATCGCAATACTGAGCGCATGCATACCTATATTTTGGCGTACCACTTTCTGACCAAAGTAAATATAACTTGCCCAGCAAATACCCGCACCAAGCGCAAACGCTGCACCAAGATAAGAAAAGTTATGCGCATTGGCATCATGCCAAGGCACCATTAAGGCGATACCTATGATGGCGAGGAATACCCAAATATAATCACTTTTTTGTTTAATCGAGAGTAGTGCTAATGTCAGTGGACCTAAAAACTCGAGTCCAACAGCAATCCCTTGCGGTAATTTGCCTAAAGATGCATAGAACAATACATTCATCAGACATACGGAACCACTATAATATAAAAGTTCTTTCCATCTTAGATAAGGTAAACGTTTGATAATTTTCCATGAACGGAACATCAAAATAATTAAAATGGAAGCAAAACATAACCTTAAAGTCACGACCGTAATGGGATCTAAAACTTCAAACAACTGTTTGGCAAATGAAGCACTGATCTGATAAGCCACCATAGATAAAACCATGAAAAGCACAGCAGTGAGTTGAGAGTTTGGCATGTTTATGGTGTAAAAAAGAATTGGATAGATTTTAACACTTTCTTAAATTTATTTTGGTATTTCGTAAATATATGAATATTCATTTAATATTTTGCTTTGAGATTATGGGTACTCCTCTGTAAGATGTGAAAGATTATACTTGCAATGGCACATGTGTTAGGAATAAAAGATGTCAGGACATACGAACAATACTGAAAATATAGCCTTAAATGGGGCGCAACATTCACAAGCAGAAGCTTGGTATATCGAAGTCCTCAAATTAGAACAACAAGGCTTTGCCCAAACTGAACAAGATGCTCAGGCACGTGTGGATTTGTTGGTCAATGCATCGAATCAAGACTTTGCGCCCGCAAGTACCTTGTTAGGTCAGTGGCATGTCTTGGGACGTTATTTAAACCAAAGTATTCCTTCCGCCATTCTTTTTTTTCAACATGCCGCAAAGCTTAATCATGGTTTGGCACATTTAGAGCTCGCTTATCTTGGATTGAACCATGCAAGCGATCAGTTGACTCAGGCGCAAGCATTGATGCACTTGCAACAAGCTGTCCAATTGAACCATCCAGAGGCAATTTTTGTCTATGCACAACAACAACTTGCACAAGATCCGCAAACTGCTTACCAATTACTTTTAGACAATTATTTAAAAAACCAGCATCAAAATAGTTTGAAGTTTTGTGTCGAGTTTTCTGGATTTGACCCGATCAAAGTACAAAATGAATTACTCAAAATTGCTGAAAAAGATCATTTTGCCTGTGCCTTATTGGCATTTAGTTATTTCACGCAGCACAATTTAGATGCTGCTTTCAAATATGCTGAAATTGCTCAACAACGCAATGATCCTTTTGGTTGTTATGTTCGTGCTTTAGTTGAGCAACAACGTGATCAAGGTGATGCCACGCTTGCTCAAGAGTTTTTACTCAAAGCTGCGAAAAATGGACATATTGAGTCGGCTTACTTAGCCGCAGTAAACTTGCTCAAAAACGCTGAAAATGCCAAGACTGAACAAAAACACCAAGAATATGCCACACTGGCTGTTGAATTATTATCACATGCAGCAGTTGCTGGGCATGTACCCGCACAATATTCGCTAGCCCAATGTTTACGTTATGGTTTAGGCACTGAAAAAAATCTGGATCAAGGTGTCTCTTGGTTAGAAAGGGCAGCAATGCAAAATCATCCGGATGCACAATTTGAACTGTCTATGTTATTGCCTTTGGAACATGAACATCACTTACCCTTATTAAATGCTGCGGCAGATAAAGGGCATACTCAGGCGATGCTGTGTATGTCAATTTTTGAACAGCGCCAAGACAATGCTCAAGGAGCACTAGATTGGTTAAATAAGGCGAAAGAACTCAAAGTACCACGTGCATTTTTTCTACTCGGACAAATGTATCGAGAGGGTAAATGTGTTGATGTTGATTTGAGTCTAAGTGCAGATTTATTTAAACAGGCAGCGGATCATGGTGATATAGATTCTTATTTCGAACTGTTTAAAATTTATAAAGATGGAATCGGTGTACGAAAAAATAAGAAAACAGCCAGTAAATATCTAGATTTAGCAAAAGAAAATCAGCATATTGAAGCGGCATCGATTGAGTTCTAAATCAAAGTTCAGCAGATGAATAATTTATCACAACGCACTTTTGCACATGTAGAGACATATATTCACCACACAGGTCGCTTATTTGTGGTGGGGGATATTCATGGTCACTATGATGCATTGATGCAAAAATTGGCAGATGTACGCTTTGATTTTCAAACTGATGTGCTAATTGCTGTAGGGGATCTTGTTGATCGAGGTCCTGAGAGTCTGAAATGTTTGAATTTAATTGATGAGCCGTGGTTTAAAAGCATCCTCGGCAATCATGAGGAAATGTGCATTTTATCCCATGTCGATCCCCTGATGAAAAATCTGCACGCCCAACATGGGGGTGAATGGTTTTATGCTTTAAGTTTGCAACAACAAAAACAAGTGATTGAGAAGCTGGAAACATTACCTGTACTTTTAGAAGTCATACATCAAAACAAAAAATATGGTTTTGTGCATGCAGATATTGATCTTAATGATTGGGAAGCTTTTAAATTATCAACAAAAGCGAAAAGTAGAGAGTTGGCACTTTGGGGGAGAGGACGAATTAAAAATAAACGCTTTATGCGTTATTCGAATGTTAAAGGGGTTGAGCAGGTTTTTCTGGGGCATACCGTGGTTGATTATGTGACAAAGAAGCACAACTGCTATTTTCTCGATACGGGTGCTTGTTTTGGGCGTGAATTAACACTTGTTGAAATAGATTGCCAGCTTCCTATAGAAAAACAGCAACGTGTAATCAAATCTTAATCCAATAAAATTTTATGTTGCTTTAAATCAACTTCATTTTAGAATCACTCCTAATAGTAATCATCTCATTACACTTTATGACTCTATTGATTGAAATTTATTGTTATTTAGTTGAATAAGCTAGGTACATCATAAGAAAAATAGCATCAAATTTTTGAAATAAAATGCCTATATCGAAAAATAAATACATACTAAACTTAATTTTGTTAAGCGTGTCACAAAATTAGTAAAAAAGGCGATTAAAATGAAAAACTATATAAAATGGGTACTTTTGGCATTCATTGGCTTATTTTTGGTTGCATGTAAGCCGACCGCAAAATTTGAATATAGTCCTGTTGCACCAAGTACAGGCGAAATTGTCAAATTTGATGCGACGAAAAGTACGGTATATAAAGCAAAAGAAGGCAATGCAATCCGCACGTATGCTTGGAATTTTGGTGATGGTACTCAGGGAACGGGTGCCACAGTTGAACATACTTATACGCAAGTGGGGCAATATACAGTGACATTGAATGTCACCGATCTTGCGGGACAAACCAGCTCCACCACACAAAAAATAAAAGTAAAACAGGGTGCAATCACAACCAATAAACAAGTTGCAATTCTGGTTCAAACTGTTAATGGCACATCCATTCCTGATGCAGATGTTACCATACTAGGGCAGCGTATAAAAACGGATCAAAATGGTCGTGCAAGTTTGAACCTTATACTTCCTCAAGCGACAAAAACAGTGGTCGCTCAGTTTGAAAAAGCCGGTTTTATTGGTCAGTCCATCGTGTATGAGGTGGCAAATTTAAAAGCACTATCTGTAAATTTATTGGCGATCAAACAGGTTGTCCCTGTATCTGAAATTTCTATGGCTCAAGTGATTCAATCTCAAAATTTGGGTGCAACCATTACGATTCCTGCAAACGCTTTTGTAAAAAATAATGGTGAGTTGGCAACGGGTGCAGTAAATGTCGAATTTACACCTTGGGATATCACCAATGCTGATCTAAATGCGATGCCTGCCAATGGCGTGGCAAAAGATGCTCAAGGTAAAATTGTTGACCTGATTAGCGCAGGGATGATTACCGCAACATTTAAAGATGCCAATGGTCAGGAACTACAACTTGCCAATGGGAAAACAGCAGATATTCAAATGAATTTACCTGTAAAAAGTCTCAATAACCAAGAAATGAAAGCTGGAACTGAAATTCCTATGTGGTATTTCGACGAAAGCAGTGGATTGTGGATTGAGGAAGGTAAAGGTCAAGTCATTACATCAAATCAATCTGCTACAGGTCTTGCTGTACATGCGACAGTGCGTCATTTTTCGACATGGAACTGGGATTTAAAATTTGAAAATGCGGGTTCAGTCTTTGTCCAGTGTCAATCTAGTGGAGAGGCGATTCCATGTTATGTCACGGCAAAAATCACCCTAAATGATGGTTCTGCTTTAACCAAATCAAATAGTGTTGCTAAAGAAGGCTTAACAGTAGTGAATATGCCTTCAAGCGGTACAATTTATTGGTCAGCCAAAGACCTCACAGGTACGTTGTTGGGAGAAAAAACTTCAACAACCGCAGGTAATGTGATCATTGATCTCGGAAAACCGACGACGGATCATTTTATAAAATGTGAGCTTCCTAATGGCACAGCACTGTCCTGCTCTGGAAAAATAAATGAGAAGTTTGACTTTTCTGTAGCGCAAGATGGCGGACGCTTGATCACAGGTATAAACGATTCAGATGGACAGTTGGACTGGTCAGCACAAAGCGCTTTAATTTTTGAAACCAATCAATGGGTACGTTACAAAGGTAAACAAGTTTCAGGTTTGAATGGTAATGTGAATATTGTTTTGACTGATCGTGAAGTTGTTTACAGCAGTAGTAAAGGTTTAACTTTCCCTGCCGTTTGTACCAGTTTGATTGATTCTTCAAATGGACCCATTGAACCTAATGGCAATTGGGAAGTTATGCCTGAATTAATTGGAAAGTCTTGCAATATAGAAATTACGGTATATGGCTTAGATGGTGTAGAGGAGGAAACCTTAACTTTTAATGCTATTTATGGAAAACCATTACAAATTCAACTACCAAATCAATATTCAGGTTTTCTTGCAAGTGGAAAAGGTCCTATTGGCTATTTAAGTATTTATGCATTGATACAAGACAATGGGCAAGAATGGGTTGAGCGAATAGGTTTTGAATCTGAGCCTGATCAGAATGCCATGATCAAACTATTGATGGGTGCACCTGACTGGTAGTTTTTAAATAAAACTCATTAAAACCACCTTTCGAGGTGGTTTTTTAGATTTGCTTTCTTTTTTGGGCAGTCACTGTACAGCCAATTGAAGCACTGATAATGGTGGCTAAAGCTAACCATTGTGTCCATAACAATTGTTCACCTAAGAAAATAAACCCAGAGAATGCTGCAATTGCAGGCTCAAGACTCATCAGTGTCCCAAAACTTAAAGCGGATAAATTTCTTAAAGCAATCATTTCCAAAGAGAACGGCAAAGCACTTGCCAAAATAGCCAATGCAATAAAATAGACTAAATTCGATGGCTGAAAAATTTCAATCGGCATCCCGGAGAACAAGGCAATCGGTAGTAAACAGAGCGTTCCCACAAACATGCCCAAACATACGGTGTGATTTCCCGAAACACCAGAGGGACGTTGCCCTGCAACAATATAAACAGCCCAACATGCGCCAGCAGCTAAGGCAAAAGCAATTCCAACAGGATCAAGGTGATGTTGTGCTTGGTCAAAAGGAAACAATAAAACTAAGCCGAGAATTGCAAGCCCGACCCAAATAAAATCAAATTTTCGACGCGCATGGAAAAGTGCAACACTCAGTGGACCGATAAATTCAAAAGCGACAGCAATGCCTAGCGGAATACGGTGAATAGACAGATAAAATAAAGCATTCATTCCAGCAAGTGCCAAACCGTAACTGATAATAGATGACCATTTGACTTGCTTTAAATTGACCTGCCAGATTTTAAAAATGACAGCTAGAATCAGACCGCCTAAAAGCAGACGCATTGCAGAAATCGCCAATACTGGGAATTGTTCAAACAGCGTTTTGGCAAGAGCACCGCTGCTTTGCACACTGATCATGGCAAAAAACAGTAAAGCGATCGCTTGTAGATGTGGTGCATTTTTTAAATTGAGCATGCTATGAAATACTTAGAATAAGGATGATATGTATTAAGAATTTGAATTTTTAACGAAGTGCAGTCTTAGAGATGATTGTACATTTGATCTGAAGTAATGACCAATAAAAAAACCACAGGAATGTTCCTGTGGTTTTTCAAGCTTAATAGCCTTAGAACAATACGCGAACGCGGATTGTACCTTCAACTTCATGAAGAGTATCAAGCGCTTCTTGAGATGCAGTTGCTTCTACATCCATTACCAAGTAACCAACGTCACCTTTAGTCATTAAAGACTGACCAGAAATGTTGATTCCATGTTCAGCGAACAGGTTGTTGATCTTAGAAAGAACACCCGGTACGTTTTTATGGATATGCAGTAAACGGTGTTTCCCTTCAGTCAATGGAAGTGCAATTTCAGGGAAGTTTACAGCAGATAAAGTCATACCTTTATCTGAGTAAGCAACAAATTTCTCTGCAACTTCTAAACCGATATTGGCTTGAGCTTCCATCGTTGATCCACCAACGTGTGGTGTAAGGATCACATTGTCTAAACCACGAAGAGGAGAAACAAATTCTTCACCATTGGCTTTCGGCTCTTTCGGGAATACATCTACTGCTGCACCAGCAATATGACCAGATTTGATCGCATCCGCTAAATCTTCGATAACAACACATGTACCACGTGCTGCATTGAGGAAGATTGAACCTTCTTTCATTTTTGCAAATTGATCTTTTGCAAAGAAATTACGTGTTGAAGGAACATCTGGAACATGTAAAGTAACCACATCAGCATTGGCAAGTAATTCATCTAAAGAACCAACTTGGCGTGCATTACCCATAGGAAGCTTGGTCACAGCATCATAATAAATCACATGCATACCCATGCTTTCAGCCAAAACTGAAAGTTGTGAACCAATTGAGCCGTAACCCACGATACCTAAAGTTTTTCCACGTGTTTCAAACGAGCCTACAGCTGACTTGTTCCAACCACCACGGTGTGTAGATGCAGATTTAGCAGGTACACCGCGAAGTAAAAGAATCGATTCTGCAAGAACAAGTTCTGCAACTGAACGAGTATTTGAATATGGTGCATTAAATACAGGAATACCACGAATCATGGCTGCATTTAAATTCACTTGGTTTGTTCCGATACAGAAACAACCCACTGCGATCAATTTATTCGCAGCTTCAAAGATTTCTTCAGTTAATTGTGTACGGGAACGAATACCAATGAAGTGAGCATCTTTCACCGCTTCTTTCAACGCTTCACCCTCAAGCGCAGTTTTACGGTAATCGATATTGGTATATCCAGCAGCATTTAATGTGTCGATCGCGTTTTGGTGAACGCCTTCTAACAACAAGAAACGAATTTTATCTTTAGGTAGTGAAAGATGTTGGCTCATTACGGCTCCGCTACAAAGGCCAAATTTAGTCGCAATATGATACCATAGACCTTGTTCTATAGATATTTTGATTGTGACACTACAGTGGATATTTTATCTACGATTTCTGATAAGCATTATTCAAAAATCAAATGAAATGCTAATGCATTGATTTTTATCATGCTTGCTGATGGCTTTATATACAAAGTGTGGATAATGTGAATCAAATCTGTACTTTATCCTGAGCAGTCATCTGGGTAAAATAGTGCTGAAATCGGTGAGATTGAAGATTTAGGCTAAAAAATATGCTGAAAAATTTTCACTGACTGATTTAAAATCTCAAATGTTGTATACGACGCCTTTTATTTACTTCTTGCTAGGTCCGCAAAACGATGAATGCTCCAGTAACGATAGCACCAGAATTATTGACCCAATTGACGCAAATTGTCGGTGAAAACCGAATTAAAACCGATGCGGACAGTTTAGAAAATTGGGGTAAAGATCATACTAAGCATTTCGATCCAAAACCTTCGATTATCGTTTTTCCTTCTAGTACGGAGCAGGTGCAAGCCATTGTTCAATTGGCCAATCAATTTAATGTTGCGATCACACCATCTGGTGGGCGTACTGGATTATCGGCTGGTGCTGTTGCAGCGAATGGTGAAATTGTCGTGAGCTTCGACAAAATGAACCAGATTTTAGAGTTTTATCCTGCTGATCGTATGGTGCGTATCCAAGCTGGTGTCGTGACTGAGCAATTGCAGAATTATGCTGAAGAACAGGGTATGTATTATCCCGTTGATTTTGCTTCTGCAGGTTCGTCTCAACTGGGTGGAAATATTGGAACCAATGCAGGTGGGATTAAAGTCATCAAGTATGGTATGACACGTAACTGGGTGCTTGGTCTGACAGTCGTGACAGGAAAAGGCGATGTATTGCGTTTAAACAAAGGCATGATCAAAAATGCTACAGGTTATGCAATGCAGCACTTATTCATTGGTGGTGAAGGTACTTTAGGTCTAGTGACTGAAGCTGAAATTAAACTTGAACGTCAACCACATGACTTACAAGTGATGGTACTGGGTGTACCTGATTTTGATGCGATCATGCCAGTATTACATGCTTTTCAAAATAAAATTGACCTCACAGCATTTGAGTTCTTTGGTGAACTTGCGATGCAAAAGGTATTAGACCGTGGTCATGTTCAACGTCCATTTGAAACTGAATGTCCATTCTATGTTTTGCTTGAGTTTGAAGCGCCGTATGAACCGATTATGGATGCGGCGATGGAAATTTTTGAACACTGTATGGAACAAGGTTGGGTACTTGATGGCGTGATGAGCCAAAGTCTCGAACAAGTGCAAAGCTTATGGCGCTTACGTGAAGACATTTCAGAAACGATTGCACCATTTACCCCTTATAAAAATGATATTTCTGTACTGATTACGCATGTTCCTGCGTTTATTAAGGAAATAGATACGATTGTTGCGGAGAATTATCCAGACTTTGAAATTTGCTGGTTCGGGCACATTGGTGACGGCAACCTGCATTTAAATATTTTAAAACCTGCAAATTTGTCGAAAGATGAATTCTTTGCAAAGTGTCAGGTAGTCAATAAATATGTGTTTGAAACAGTGAAGAAATATGATGGTTCGATTTCTGCTGAGCATGGTGTGGGCATGACCAAAAAGCCTTATCTTGATTACACCCGTACTGCTGAAGAAATTGAATACATGAAGGCTTTAAAGAAAGTATTTGATCCAAATGGGATTATGAACCCGGGTAAACTCTTTGATCTTTAAAAGTTTGAACCAAAAACGCTCCTCAGGGAGCGTTTTTTATGGACACACAAAAATAAAAATAAATTTACAGTGTTGTGGTTATTTGTCGTTAAAAATTTGTTATGTTTGTAGCGCTTAAACATTGATAAGAAACTGAAAATGATGCTGATTGATAATATTTTAATTTCTAAACAAAGTTTAGAAAGTGATGATCATTATGATGTGATTATGTCCAATATCGATACATTAAATGGATTATTTGAACACTATATCGAATACGATGAAGTGTCAGCTGAAGCGCTATATAGCTATTTTGTGGATTATTATCTCGCCCAAGTCAATAACGGTGGATTCTCTCAATTTGTGTATAACACGGGGTGGGATGCATTTATGGTGAAGCATGTTCGTGATGGTTTAAAAGCCATGAATGCCACTCAACATTTAGCTTTATTTGAACAAAGCGCTAATTTGATTGAACAATTTTCTGATGAGCAATTTGAACAGTTTTTAGAGGGTGAATATTTTGGTGAGAACCAGCAACGTGATGTACTCAATAGCTTTGATGATAAATTCTTTGCATTGAATGAAAGTGAAGATCTGATTGAAATCAATAGCCAATGGTTAAGACAGCATCCAAAGTTACGAGCAGTGGATGAAGATGAAATATTGACGGTTATTGAACAAGTTTCAGCGAAGATTCCAAATCTGGAACAGCGGAAACAACAGGCAGCTGAAAATCAACCCCGTTATTTTAAAATTATTGAAGAATTATGTCAGCAGCTTGGTCAAGAGCTGGATCGTATTACTATCGGTGATCCATCGCATCAATATAATGGACAAGAGATTGTCGCTTGGCATTTTCTAACGGAACAAGGGCATTTCTATATGCTGGATTTAGGTGATCAAGCATTGATGTTTGATGATCAAGATCAACAAGTCATTGCTCTCGATATTGCTCATATTGCAGATGAGTCATAAAGTCACAGTTTTTAAATAGTGTAAGTTGAATGTGCATAGCATTATAAAGCGATGCTTTGAGTTTTAAGGATAACCAGAATGAACCGTTTGAGTTTAATTTCAGTATTTTGTTTAGTGACTCTGTCGGGTTGTGCAACAACACAAAATTTAATCAATAAAGTGGGTGGTTCTGAAACGCCATTGAGCCAAGTTTTAAATGAGCGTCCTGATCTGCGCAAAGATTTAGCGACTGTTGAATTACGTCAATATTTTAACCGTGTTGAATCGCCAACAGTCGCTGAGGTGAAATTGACTGAAACGGGTTTGATGGATGATTCAGTTCGTTCAATTCGTACGGTATATAGCTTTAAAAATGTAGATGGTCAGTGGAAACGCATAGACGTACAAAAGGAATATCAGTGTTTACGTGGTAAAAATACCAAGACATTCCAAAAGGCAAAATGTCCTTAATCAATGATTTACCGGGAATTATAGATTTGAAAAATTAAAAATAGAGAACAACAAAATGGCAAAAACGAGAGTTGGAATAATTTTTGGTGGAAAATCATCAGAGCATCGCGTGTCACTACAGTCAGCACAAAACATCGTGGATGCAATAGATCGGCAAAAGTTTGATCTTAGTTTGATTGGGATAGATCAAGATGGCACTTGGCGTATTTTAGATGCTACACATTATTTAGAATATGGTCACGATCCTAAATTAATTTCTCTTGCCGCACGTGAACAGCAAGATCATTTACAGTCTAAGCCACCTCAAATTTTTGAAATTGAAAATGCACAAGGATTAGCGCCCCTTGATGTTATTTTTCCAATTATTCATGGGACCTTAGGTGAAGATGGTGCATTACAAGGCATGCTTAAAATTTTAGATCTACCATTTGTGGGCTCAGATGTTTTAAGTTCTGCAATTTGTATGGATAAAGATGTTACCAAGCGTTTATTACAAGGTTCTGGTATTGCTGTTGCACCATTTCTAACGATTCATGCTTATGACCTAAATGAGGTAAGTTTCGATGAGGTTCAAACTACTTTAGGTCTTCCTGTATTCGTAAAACCTGCAAATCAAGGTTCTTCCGTCGGGGTGAGTAAAGTTGAAAATGAACAGGAATTTATTGCTGCTTTAGAAAATGCATTTCAATATGACAGCAAAGTATTGATCGAAAAATTTATCAAAGGTCGTGAAATTGAGTGCGGGGTTTTGGGAAATTATTATCCAAGAGCCAGTGTTTGCGGTGAGGTAGTTGTAAAGTCTAGTTTTTATTCTTATGAAGCAAAATATATAGATAATCAATCTTCTGCAGTCGTGATTCCTGCTCCAATTTCAAATGAGCAAAGTAATAAGATCCGTGAGATTTCGATTAAAGCTTTTAAAGTTCTGGGTTGTTTTGGACTTGCACGTGTCGATTTTTTCTTGACTGAAAATGGTGATATTTTTCTGAATGAAGTAAATACTTTGCCAGGGTTTACCAATAACAGTATGTATCCAAAGCTTTGGGAAGCAAGTGGGATCACTTATTCTGAATTAATTACTCAACTCATAGAATTGGCTTTAGAGCGTCATGAAAATTTATTAAGAAATCCAAAATTGGTGTCCAAAGGATAGCTGTTTTTCGCTATTCATATGTTTTATTGAAGAATGGATAAGACATTTGCTTGAGAACGCACCAGATATGATGCGTTCTTAGACTATCAATAGAATCAATTAACGAGAGTGAATTTTTGCTCCCTTGTCTGAGTGATAGTTTGAGTTTAATCAGGCTTCAGCATGCTTAATCAATTCGATAAAAATAGGTATTCAAAAACTAAAGAAAATTCAAAATTCATTGAAATTAATGATATAAAACTTATAGATTACCAAAAATGTGAACACAATGAACATCCAACAAGAAATTCAAAACTTATTCCAAAATCGAGATGAACATCCACTATTTTATATCGAAAGTGGTAGTCGATTATGGGGCATGGCAAGTCCAGACAGCGATTACGATGTGCGTGGTTTCCATTTACCTTCTAAAGCACAATATTATGATTATCGCCAACATCGGGATTTAATCGAAATCATGGATGGTGATTTTGACTTTGTTTCATTTGATTTAAATAAGATGTTTGGACTTTTGGCAAAGAGTAATCCTACAGTACTTGAATGGGTACGAGCGCATATTGTCTATTTTAATCAATTTCCTGAGTGGGAAAGCTTTAGAGCAGGTTTGCTGGAACGAATAGACTATAAAGCGCTGTATTATCATTACTTATCGCTAGCTAAAGGCGGTATGCAAGTCATGCAAACGGCAGATAATTTTACTTATAAAAAAGTGTTTTATTCGATTCGTGGTTTGATGTCCGCAGAACTTGCAACACAACAGATTATGCCTGAACTCCAGATCACACAGTTGTTCGATCAAATTGATGCCAATGACCCACTCCGTCATTGGGCAGAGGATTATTTAGAAATCAAAAAACAGCAAAAAGAAAAAGCGCAATTACCGGTGATTGAACAAGCGCAGATCTTAAAATTATTGGAAGATAAGATTGAAGCTTTAAATTTAAGGGCAATTGAACCGACCAATGATATTGAAAAATTAAAGCAATATCTCACAGCATATAGCTTTAATTTAAAACAGCATTTTTACGGTTAATGCGTTTAACTATTAGAGAAGATCGACAGTATGAAAACCCTCGCCTTTATCCATCGTAATGATACGCGTTTTGCGATAGGGGATTTTTATCCTGTACTTTCTGTATTTTCACACTATGAATTAGGCAATACCGTCTCTCCCTTTCTGTTACTTGATCACTTGGGACCTGGAGTTTTAAAACCGACCAATTTACGCAAAGGCGTGAGTGAACATCCACATCGAGGTTTTGAAACCGTCACGCTGATTTTTGCTGGAGAACTCGAACATCGAGATTCATCGGGTGGCGGAGGGATCGTTTCTGCAGGCGATGTGCAATGGATGACGGCTGCTTCAGGAGTCCAACATAAAGAAGTGTTTAGTGAGGCATTCTCAAAAACAGGGGGGTATTTTGAAATGGTACAGTTGTGGGTGAATTTGCCTGCCAAAGATAAAATGAATCCACCCCGTTATCAAAGTCTGCGCAAAGCGGATATTCCAGTGATTGAACTTAGCCATTCCGCAGGAACAGTCAGGGTCATTGCTGGGCATTATGGAAATGCCCAAGGACCAGCCAAAACGCATTCGCCACTCCAAGTGTTAGACATCGAAGTCCAGCCAGGGCATCGTGTGGTTCTACCTGCGAATATTGGCGACACCACTATGATTTATTTAAGAACTGGTAAAGTTCAATTTCAGCCTGAAGATGAAATTCTCGAAGAACAAGGCTTGGCTGTGATGTCGAGTTTAGGGCAGGATATTGAGATCACCGCTTTACAGCATTGCAAGTTATTGTTGCTGACAGGCAAACCACTTCAAGAGCCGATCAATGGTCATGGTCCATTTGTAATGAACAGCTATGATCAAATTCTTGAAGCATATGATGATATTAAAAATGGTACATTCATCAAGTTTAAAGTGTTAGATGATCAATGACAGCAAGCTCAACGTATAATTTACTGTAAAGTGTTAAATGCCAGTTTGTGGTTTATTTTTTAAACCAATCAGACCTTTGATCAGCAATGCAATTCCAATTCCCACACATAGACCCATCAGGAATTTGCCGAATATACCTAAACCAAGTTCTTTTTGATTGGCTGAGCTAATTGCTTTCGCTGTATCTTCTGCTGAGCCTGTCGCATTGGCTTGAGCGTCCATCATGGCAACAAAACCTGTATCCGTTTTACAGCTTGAGATAATTGAGCCAGAGTTTTCACCATATTTTTTTTGCACTAATTCTTCACATCTGGCTTGATCAGAAGCACTGATATGGGATCCGGAACTCATAAAATAAAGCCCACCACCGACCAGAAGTAAAATCATGCCGATGATGATCAATGAAACTGGATTTTTATTTTTCATTTAATTTATTCATATAGATTTATGTGACATTTAGAGTAGCCTAAGAATATTAAATGTTCAACTTCCTCTCGAAAAATGTCTGTGTTACACTACAAAAACTCAACCCTGTGTGTACATTCTATAAACTTTTTTATAGTAGGGTTTAGTTATAAATCTCACAAATTTGCTGCAAGCATTACTTTTTTACCTATTGAATTAGACACCTTGTGAATGCGGTGTTGACCCCTTATTCAACGTAAATTCCACAACTTAATATTTAAATTTCAGTGCTTGTCATTGGGATGACGCTTATCTTTAGAAAAATAGTGTCACTCCAGCAAGCCTATAATGATATGTAGAAAACAATGCAAAATTCAGTGCAACAAGAACACACTGCAAGTTTGAGTCGCGCTACGCTCATGTTTCCATTGGCGTTGGTGCTTTTTGAGTTTTCAGTGTATATCGGAAATGATTTGGTTCAGCCGGCTATGCTCGCGATTACCAAGGAATTTGGCGTAAGTAGTGCATGGGCACCGTCGTCGATGTCCTTTTATCTGCTTGGTGGTGCGTGTGTCGCAGGCTTATTGGGGCCATTATCTGACCGATTAGGACGAAAAAAAGTCTTATTGGCTGGTGTGGCATTCTTTGTTATCACCTGCTTATTGATCTTACTGACTCATCATATTGAAAGTTTTCTCGCTTTGAGATTTTTACAAGGCTTTGGTTTATCCGTGATTGCAGCGGTCGGTTATGCTGCAATTCAGGAAACTTTTGAAGAACGTGATGCAATTAAAGTCATGGCACTCATGGCTAACATTTCTCTACTGGCGCCGTTAATTGGACCTGTCGTAGGTGCTTTTCTGATTGATCATGTATCGTGGCATTGGGGCTTTATTGGCATTGCATTTTTAGCCTTTCTGAGTTGGTTTGGCTTAAAGGCTAAAATGCCAGCGCGTCGCATCAGTATTCCAAAACAACCCTTGAGTTATATTTGGGATGACTATAAGAAAGTCTTTAAGAATAAGACCTTTATGGGAATGACTTTAGGTCTGCCTATGGTAGCGATGCCTTTAATGCTGTGGATTGCTCTGTCCCCAGTGATGTTGGTTGAAGAACTAGGGCTGACGAGTCTGCAATATGGATTAGCGCAGTTTCCTGTATTGGGCGGGCTGATCTTAGGTAATATTGTGCTGATTCGAGTGATTGATCGTTTGGCGCTTGGAAAAACAGTGTTAATTGGCTTGCCATTGATGCTTTTGGGCACTGTGATTGTGTTCGCAGGTGTGATCTGGCGCGAATATTTTTTATATTGCGTCATTTTGGGCATGACTTTAGTCAGTTTTGGTGAAGGGATCAGTTTCTCCGTGCTGTATCGTTTTGCCTTGATGTCTTCAGAGGTTTCTAAAGGTACAGTTGCCGCTGCTGTTTCAGTCTTGATGATGTTTACCTTTTTCTTTGTCATTGAACTGATACGAGTGTTGTATGAGCACTTCCATCTCTGGGCGTATGCTTTGTCATGTTTTGCATTGATTGCGTTATGGTTCACAATTCCACGTGGGTTATTAAAAGCAATTATGAAACAACGTCAGGCAGACGATATTTTTTAAAATTAAAAAACTCCCTTTTCTAAAGGAAAGGGAGTTTTAAAACTGTGTATCCAATGGAGATTAAGAAGATTGCGCTTGCTTTAATTTATGATCAAAGACAAAGGGTCCAAAAGGTAAAATTGAAGCGATTAAGCCTAAAATAAACATTTTGAGTGACCATTTTTGCTTTTGACAAACAATAAATAGAATGGCAAGAAAGGCGATAAAGAGTAAGCCGTGTCCCATACCAACGTATTTCACATAGATTGGGTTATCCCAAATATATTTGAGCGGCATTGCAATAAACAGCAGGAGAAGAAAGGAAATCCCTTCAAGAAAACCAACAAGACGTAAAGTTTTGATATTCATGGTCACTTAGTCAAATGAGAATGAATCTTGAGTCTAACCGAATTGTGTTCAAAAGTTGAATATATTTATCACTCTCATCAGTTCCATTAAGTGATGTTATTCAGTGTAAAAATGACCTCGATCATGTTGTTAAAATATCACAATCGAAAGTCATTATTACACATCAGTTTTTTATGATTTATTGAAAAGTATGCAGAATTGGGATTGCATTAAATCTTTAAGCATTCTCGATTTCGATGTTTGTTGATTACTGTGCGGCTTCAAGTGCAGCTTCTTGTTGCTGTTGTTCAAACTCGGAAATATAAACGCAACCCAGATAAGTTTTATTTTCTCCTTCATTGATAACAGGATTGGATTCAGCAAGGGTCAGTTTTCGAACAGACTTTTCAGCGTCTTTGGTCGCAGGATCAGTTTTTACAATTTTTTCGCCTGAAAAATACGGCATATCTTTAAAAAATCGATTTTGAGAAATTTTAAATTTTTCAGCAAGTTCTTTGGTATTGGCATTTTTAAATACAGCCAACATGCCACCAGCAACCAAACTAATTTCATGGCTTGTTTGACCAAAGACTTTGATGGGTTCTTTACTCACATATGAATAATCTTCCCCTTGTTTGATCCAACCATTCTTTTTTAGATTGTCTTCAAACTCAAAACCTAGACCATAATAATCACTGAGCGTTTTCTTACATTCTAAAAATTGCTCTAAGTTTTGATTAAATTGAGTATCTGCATAACTAGATGTCATGGCACCTAGCGTGAATAAAGCGGCTACTAATTGTAAATGCTGTTTAAGTTTCATTTGAACCCTCTCAAATCATGTCGTCATTTCTATTTAATTTCTAATCCAAGTAAAGTTGTTTTAAGTCTTAACAACTCAGGTAAGGTTTCCAATAATAAACTGATTTGTTTTAAGGCTAATAGTAAACCATCTGATAAATTGTCTTGATCACTTAAACTTTGTATTTCTGCCAATTTCTGGTCAATCGCAGCCTCATTTAAAGGGGCTTGATTGAGTAAAGCCTCATTCAAGGTGTGTTTACACCAAAGCATTAAATCTAAAATTTGTTGATCATGTACCTGTTCACGATGGCTGCCGAGAGCAGATACATAACTGAGTTGACTATGACTATAGACCAAGTACCTAAATGCATGATGAATTAAATCTTGATTGGGATTGGGTTCGGCACTAAGGCTGGAAATCATGGTGGATAATTCAATTTGCGCATTGTGGGCTGCACGACGGGCTTTACGATAATCAATACTGTTTGTGCGTCCTTGTTGATATTGTTCTACCACAGCATCGAAATAATCTAGGGTTGCTTTACTGCTCTTTAGAATATTGTTGGAAATATTTCGGAAATTCCAATCCGGCCAAATAAAGCTGACAGCAAACCATGCGATTAAACAGCCTAAAAGTGTATCTATGATGCGCGGTAAAATGATGGCATAGCCTGCACCTTTAAGATTAAAAATCAACAAGACCATCAGGGTTGCCATTAATGTCGCCATGGCATATTTTTTGGAACGCAAATAGAAAAAATACACCCCAAAAATAATGGTAAGTATCAATTGACCTTCAATACTGGGTACAAAATATAAGATTGGAATTCCTAAAATGACACCTAAAACAGTGCCCAAAGTTCGCATTTTTAAACGGCTTTTCGTGGCAAAGTAGCTGATTTGGCAGACAAATAAGCTGGTCAATAAAATCCAGTAACCATTTTTGGCAAAAGGCAATAAAGACATGGCATAGCCCACAGCGAACACAAAACCAATCCGGACAGCATGACGAAACAGGGCTGACTTTGGGGTTAAATGTTGTTTGATCTTGAGCCAAAGATCTTGTATGCCGTGGATATCGTCATCTAATAAATTTAAATTATCCCGGTGTTGACTGTAGCTTTGTTGATAATTGACCTGTTCAATACTGAGGTTGGTGAACTGGTCTTGAACATTTTTTAAATTTCTTAACACCAAAACTAAGTTTTTTACTTCTAGATTATGTGGATTTTGTTGAATCCAATCATGCATGGAACTTTCTAAATGTGCTAAGACCGTACTATGGTCTGCATCAACTGTAAAAGTATGACGTTTTAAAATAGACTCAGCGAGCTTTTGACAATGCTGTGCTTGTAAACGTACATTTTTTTGAATTCGATAAATTAAATCGGTACGGCTAAAGTTTTGTTGGATCCTTTCATAATGTAGATAATTGGATGTGGCTTGTTCATGGATATCTTGGGCGAGAAAATATAAATTCAGCCAATAAATGGTATTTTTATTGGCGCGTGAGGCTTTCAAACGAGTCAGTAATGATGCTTTGGTGGTATTTAAGCTGTGTACCACAACACTATTTTTTAATGAAAGATCATATAAAAGTTGTTCAACATTGTCTTTATTATCAGGGTCGAACAGTTTGGCTTTTGCCATGAGTAAATCGCAAAGATTATTGAAACTGTTTGATAAATTGTCCTGTACAGCTTGCGTTGGTTTAAGTAGATAAAAAATAATCGAAGTCAGACCATACCATAGCGCTCCCATGACAAAGTAACTCGGCTGTTGATACCACTCAGAATATTCACCTAAGCCAAACATGGTATAAATTGAAAGTAACACAGTACCAAAAGAAATGGTGGCATAGCGTTGCCCCAATGCACCCATTAATATAAAAGCGGCACTGGAAAGGGATAAATAAATTAAGAATAAAAGTTTATAGGGATGTAAAAAATCTAAGATACTGCTGACGCTAAAAAATAGAACACACACCAGTCCAAGATTTCTTAAGCGAATACTGAGACGATCATCAAAGTCAGTCAATGCTGTTGCAATTGCTCCAAGTGTCAAAGGAACAATCAATTGTTGATAGCCAAGAAAATAAAGCCCCAGTGTTGTTCCTGTGAAAACAATCAAAATCTGTAAGCAATAAATGAATGTTGAGTTTGACTTTATATTTTGAAAGATTTGATGAACGCTATTCACAATATCGTTTCGCAGATAGGGAGTCTTTATATTTTACTCATTTAAGATACTTTCAGATGCTTTATTCGCTGTGGAAATGTAAAAATTAATAGGAAAATTCAACATTTTATATACAGATTGCCTATTACGCAGCAGATTAAAAACATCCAGAATAAATCATTGAATGCTTAAAAATATCGACAATGTCAAAAAAACAAAACACCGCAATTACACAACCGCGTTATCGTAATGCTGAGTTAACCGAACGCCGTAATTTAAAAATGGCACGTTCAATCCATGCTTATGTACGGGGCAATACTGCTAAATATTATGATTGGCTCAAACAAGCTGAAATTAGCTCCATTCCTCAAGGTCCTGCAATTTGGATTTGTGGCGATTGCCATACTGGGAACTTAGGTCCTGTTGCCAATGCTGAAGGAAAGATTGACATTGAAATTAGGGACTTGGATCAGACTGTGATTGGTAATCCAGCCAATGATTTGATTCGTTTAGGTTTATCTTTAGCAACAGCAGTACGCAGTTCAGATTTGCCGGGTGTGGTGACTGCACAAATGATTGAAGCGCTGTATGCTGGCTATATTTATGCGCTGGAACGTAGTGGTCGAACAAGTGATCAGTTACAGCGTCCTGCTTTAGTACACAGTGTGATGGAAAAAGCAGTGAAACGATCATGGAAAAGATTAGCAAAAGAACGTCTGGAAGATGTAAAACCACAAATTACCTTGGGTAAACGATTTTGGCCGTTATTAAAAAAAGAGCAGTTGGAAATACACAATGTTTTTGCTCAACCAGATATAGAAGATTTGGTCAAAATGATTGGTCAGCGTGATGCATCAGCACAGCTCAAAGTGATTGATTCGGCATACTGGGTGAAAGGCTGCAGTTCTTTAGGCTTATTGCGCTATATCGTTTTAATGGATTCATCCAATCATATTGTCAGAGATGGTAAAGGCTTGTGTTTAATGGATTTAAAAGAAGCCACCACAGCTTTAGCGCCTCGCTATTCAAATGCGCCGATGCCGAAAGACAATGCAATGCGAATTGTGGAAGGTGCACGACATTTATCACCTTATCTGGGTGAGCGAATGCGAGCAACCAAATTTTTAGAGCGATCGATCTTTATTCGTGAGTTATTACCGCAGGATTTAAAATTAGAAATCGAGGGCATGAATCAAACTGGGGCGAGAGATTTGGCGTTTTATTTGGCTTTTGTGGTAGGACGAGCACATGTTCGGCAAATGGATGATTCAACTCGAAATAGTTGGCTCAAAGAACTGCAACGAAATCAGTCTAAAACCATAGATGCTCCATTTTGGTTATGGCGCAGTATTGTGGAATTAATCAGTGTACATGAAGCGGGTTATTTGGATCACTGCCGCCGTTATGCACTTGCTCATCAAAAATAAAGTAATATGTGGATAACTGCATGGTTATCCACATATTGTAAAGCTGAATTTTCATCTTCATAGGTCTTGGGTGGTAAAATTTTTAAAGCACAACATCAAATTGGCTTTAACCGAATAGATGAAGACTGTTATTCACGATAAAAAGATATTAGAACGTATAAGCAATACCCAAGCTCACGCTTTGAGATTTATTTGAAATGCCACCACCATCTTTGGAGCTTGAGATTTCATTGGTTTGATTTTCCATCATGACCAAATCAGTTGTCACATGTTTATATTGATTCCATGCATATTCAGTAAATAATTTTGTATCTGGTCGAATATTATAGCCTGCGTTTACAATGGCTCCATAATACCTACCATTGCTGGCTTTAGTATCAAATGTAGTATCACGTAAGTAATGATTATCACGATCTGATGCATTGACCCAACGACTATATTTTAGCGTAGTATTCAGTTCAAAATTATTGTATTCAAATTTATTATAGATGCCGATATAAGGCATTTTAAATTTTTGCTTATAGCCAATAAGCTTCTCGTTAGGGTCAAATTCTCCGACATTACTAAGTGCTGATCCTTCAACATAATCCCCATCATCATCTTGTTCAGAATAATAATATGAACCACCCATCGCTGACCATGAGTATCTATTTTGCTGATAACCCAATAAAGTACCTAACTTATAATGTGGTGTATCCAGTAGATTGATATTGACATTGAAATCAAACTCATTCGCAAAGTTGAGTGGTGTACGATCATGATGAGACCAATCCGTCAGTAAATCTCTATCTGTTTCCGACATCCAGTCATAGTTATTCATCACCGATGAGTTTTTAGATAATGTACTCCAGCCTCTCGCATTAAAAGAAAACTTAGGATGGATTTGCCAATTTATTTCAGCATTGATGATATTCGCGCTGTTGGTGTCCCAAGTGAGTTCGGATGCTTTGCTTTGATCATCCATATAAACCAGTTCTTTGGCTTTGGAGTTCAGTAAAAGCCCAGAAGATAAAGATATAGAAAGATCGCTTGGTGTAAATCGACTCGACCCATTATTTTCACTTGCAAACGTGGAGTTTATACACAGCATAAGTATTGGTATTACGATCTTTTTCATTAAAATAAAAGCCTTTTTAAATGAGTTAATTATTTAATTTGCTAAAGTGCGGATTCAATCTATTTGATTTTTACTAGATTGTAAAATTAAAAATATTATTTTAATTGCAGATAGTGTCTTTTTAATTTAATTGTTAAATATATTTATTTTTTAAATATCAGTGAGTTGTTTGATTGATTTTTAAGTTGTATTTATTTTAAAAAAATTCATTTTAAATTCAAATTGGGTTAAAAATTTTTTGGTTGAAGTGTTTGGTATTTTATTTTATCGCATTGGTTTTTCTAAGTGTATGGTTGGATAATACTTTATTAATGAAGTAAAAATGTGTTTTATTTATTATTGTTAAACCGTGATAATATTAACATTTTTATCTATTATTATTTAAATTATCTCATATTAATAAAAACCGTTTAGATTAAATTTTTATATACTTTTTGGGGAAGATCTTGAGTAGAATCTGCTATAGTCAAGCTGTTGAAAAACGCATAGAGTAAAATATAGTTTCACTTAAATAAGAGAATCAATCCGAACGTCACTCTAATCAAAATTTTTTGTTTAACTGCATTTTTGCACTGCCAATAAAGTATTGCTTTTTTGCCTATATCCCTTCGCTCCGCATGGCGACATTCCTATCACCTTATGCTAGACATATTCACGATGATTCAACAGTACAGAATAAAGAAGTCGCCAAGTCTTTCAATAATTTGTATAAAACGATAAAGCGCATTGCATATGGATGATTGAAATCAAATGAGGTGTTTAAACAATCAAGCGCCTTGATTCTATTTCTCCTTTTGATGATGAAGAGAAGAAAATTTTAATTTCAATATGATTGATGATGCATCATTTTTTATGATGTAGATACGAATTAAATGTTTTAAAAGTACAAATTACTGATCAACAGAATGATTTGGATGAGTGTCTTTGTGATACACGCTGATAGAAAAACAAGGAAAGATGTGGATAAGTATATGTTTATCCACATCTCTGGTTTTTATAGAATAACGATTAGATTACTGGATTACACCACAAGCAATACGATCTCCACCGCCACCTAAAGGTTTTGGATGATCAGAATAGTTATCACCACCTGCATGGATCATAATGGCTAAACCTTGTATATCAGCAAGTTTCAATCGTGGGGCAATCAATGTGGTTTTAGCATTCCCATTTGAATCAACATTCAATACAGGTAAATCACCCATATGCCCATCATTTGGTGTACCATGTCCAGTTTGGAGAGGATTGTAATGCCCGCCAGCAGCGAGGGCAGCCCCCATTTTTCCATCCTTTTCAGCAGGCGCGCAAGAGCCTTTTTCATGAATATGAAAACCGTGAAAACCAGAAGGCAGTTGGCTGAGTTGAGTCGAAATATTTAAACCGTTTGGAGAGTCTTGAAAACTAATTGTACCAATCTTGGCACCAATACCTTGCGCTGAAACAGCATGAACATCAATCGTTTTTTGAGGTGTTTTAAGTTTAGTTGTGTGCGGTGTTGTGCTACATGCAGCTGTAAAAAGCGCTACACACATACAAAGTATTGATGTTTTAAAAAAAGTAGATGTCATTATTCGCATCCAATAGCTTTAATCATGATTTAAATACTATTCAAACAAAGCATGTATGGATAAACAATGTGAATTAAATATCTGATTGTATAAGTTTATTTAATAACTGGTAAATTGGCATTGATTATGCTGTGCCTTGTAGGGAATGAAAAAAATCCGCCAAATAAAATATTTGGCGAATCCTGTATCAGGAGAGGGTGTTAATCAGGCTTTTTCAGGTCGTTTTCTTCAATTTCATATGCCATTGTCGCATCAGGCATTAAAATACCAGGCTCCGTGGTTTCATGTAGCCATTCACGCCAAATTGCCAATAATATTGCCAAAATAACAGGACCAATAAAGAGTCCAACCAGCCCAAAACTCGCCAATCCGCCCAGCACACCAAACATAATCAATAAGAATGGAATTTTTGTTGCACCTGAAATGACCAATGGACGAATCACATTATCTGCGGTACTGACAATACAGACACCCCAAGCCATCACGCCGATTGCTTCAACTGTTTGACCTTGGGAAAATAGCCATAACGATACTGCACCATAAGCGACAGGTGGTCCAAATGGGATGAGTGCCATCAGAAAAGTGGCAATCGTTAGTACCATCGGATTTGGTACGCCTGCAACAAAGTAGCTGATGCCTGCAAGAATAGATTGTGCAACCGCAGTTAAACCGACGCCATAGACCACAGCACGTGTGGTTTCAGAGATCGTATCCAAATAATGATGGATACGAGGTCCAATTAACATTTGTAATGCCTTGCTGACTTGTTCCAAAATGGTTTGACCATCTCGATAGAAAAAGAACAACGACATGATGGCAAAGCCCAGTTTGACTAAATTTTTGGTGATCTCATTCAGTACAAACTTCCCATAGTTCAAATGTCCTTGAATCCAAAGACCAATGGTTTGAGAAAGCGATGTCGGATCTGCATTTATTTCACGAACAGTTCGGCTGACTTCCTTTCCGATAATAGGGAGTTCACGAATAAAATCAGGAACAGTTAAATGACCCGATGATAATTGGCGTTGTAGGTCAAAATACAAATTTCGACCTTCATGCTGCAAAATAAAAATCGCAAAGGTGAGTGGAATGCCAACCACTAAAACAACCAGCGTAATCATCACTGAGGCACTTAATGTAGGTCGGTTCGGACCAAACATTCTTAATATGCGCTTATACATTGGCCATGTCATATAGGCGATGATACATGCCCATAATACAGGGACAATAAAATATTTGAGAATATCGTAGCCCAAGAAAATCAGGATAAACAATAACCCAAACAATAAGATACGTTGTAAGTTTGAAGTGAAGTCTTGCACTAACTACTCTAAAAATTGCTGAGTGATTCACTCAATATTAACTGAAAAATCAAATGTGGCAAATTTTAAGCTTGCTTTATCCGACCTGCTTTAGATTGGGTTTAGAACCAATCACTTGGATCATCTATTAAAGCATCAAGCAGTGGTTGCCATTGTTCTTGAATGGTTAAAAAATTCTTTTGGGTCTTATCAAAAATATTTAAGCCCTGCATTGCCAATTGACCATATGCGGTACGTTCTGAAATCCAAGCAACGGGTTGCTGATCAATCTTTTCAAAAAATTGTTGAATATCTTTTGAACTCGCACTGTTGGCTTTCATCCGATTGGCAATCAAGTGTACCGCAACTTTTCCCTTACGAATTTTTTTAATGTCTTGGATATGTTTGAGAAAACGTCGAGTACTGTCGATGTCAAAAAATGAGGGTTGTAGTGGTGTAACCACAGCATGACTTTCACTGATTAACTGTTCAGCGTGTTCACCGGTTAAAGCGCCAGGTGCATCAATGACTAAATAATCGAGATTTTTAGGTGCATCTCCTATTGATTTTTCATGACGCCAATCGAGACTTTGAATTTTCGCTGCTTGTTCAGGGCGCTGTTTTAACCATTGTAGTGCTGACTTTTGCCCATCAGCATCGGCTAATGCAACTTTATAACCTTTTTGTGCCAATGCTGTGGCTAAAGTAATTGCTGTAATTGTTTTTCCACAACCGCCTTTTAAATTTGCAACAAGTATTGTTTTCATCGTATATCAATAATATCTGTCCGCTAGCCCTTGTCTACTTTAGCATTAATTTTAAGCATATAGGTTACACATGACAAAACTTTAGTAGTTGTTTACATTGTGCCAAGGATTTACAGAAAGGAAAGCGCATGTCCATCTGGATGGCGATGTTGATAGGAGCATGTATTGGCATCGTTTTAACGACAATCGTGTTATCGAGTACGCGAAATGGCAAGATTAAAGCAGAGTATGAACAATATATCACTGAGCTTGAACTGGAACATCAACAGGCACTTGCACATGCGCAAAAGCGCAGTGTGAATACCAGTCGTGCTGTTCTAAAAGGAAAGATGGCGGAACAACTCGCGCCAATCATGCCTGAGTTCCAATATTTGCCGAGTGATGCCAAGTTTTTAGGTGATCCTATCGACTATGTGATTTTTGATGGCTATACCGACTTTCGAGATGGTGAAGGCTTGGCTGAAGATATTGAAGTGGTATTGATTGATATCAAGAGTGGTGGCGCACGTTTGACCAAAGGACAACAAGCAATTGCTCAAGCCATCCGTGAAGGGCGGGTACGTTTTGAAACAATCCATATTGATTTTGCCGATTAAATTTTTTGTGCTCTTGCCATAAACATACGTCTTCCCACTTTAGGTAGATCTTCCGCATCGAAATAATATTTTTCAGAAAACTTGAAGCCAGCGTTTAATAACTCAAGTTCAATATTGCGATTTAGATGACATCCATCAGCGAGGACTTTTTGAATTGGGGTCAAAAGGTCTTGTAATTTTTTCAAGGTCGAATTGTCATGATACTGAACATGTTCAATCAGGTGTAAGTTGCCTTCAGGTTTTAATACTCGATGAATTTCTTGGAGTGCTTGCGTTAAGTCGGCAATACTACACATGGTCCATGTACTGACAATATTTTCAACTGAATGATCTGCAAAAGGTAATTTTTCGGCACTGGCTTGGATATGCTGGATATGAAAGGGAGTATCAAAGATTCGCTTTTGTGCAAGACGATATACATCAGGATTTGGCTCAAGTGCATAGAGTTGATCAACTGCTTGATAAAAAGGTAAATTCAAGCCTGTCCCAAAACCAATTTCTAATACTTCGCCACGAATTTTTTTAATCAGTTCTGCGCGACCTTCCATCATGCTGGGTGTTTGCATGACTTGATTAAGCAGGTGAGGAAAAATGCGTTGTTGATAATATTTATAAATCATAATTTGATCATTTTAAGAGTATGATCATGATTCTAACCAATGTGAATTTTGAATATAAGACAAAAATAGGACGAAATTTCTGTATTTTGTTACCGAAACTCGATTTTATTTTAAGTTTATCGGTTAATACTAAGTCTAGATATTTTGTTGGTTGAGTACTGAGTTTGAGGAGCATGTTATGAATAAAAAGTTAGTCTGTGCAGCATTGATGGCACTGAGTGCTTTTCAGGTCAATGCTTTTCAATCTACCGCTGTGCCAAAGGCAAAATTATCCAATCCAGCCTTTAATATCGCCAATGGTTTAGCGCCGATTGATCAAAATCAGAAAGTCTCTGTTCTGGAGCCATTCCGTGGTGAGTTTCGTATTTTAGGGTCAAAAGAATATCATGACGATGCACAGGCAAAATTCTCACCGATTGACTATGCTGTGACACGGGGATTATTTACTGAACCTGAAATTGCCCGTCAAATTTCAATCAATCAATATGACCGATTCCTCAATTGGAAAATGGCTCGCCCTCCTATTCCTGCACAACTGGCAACTCAATTGGTTAGTAATATGCACATCATTCCTGCCAATCCTGAAATTGCCAAAAAAATCAAACAAGTCAAACGTGGAGACTTGGTTCGTTTAACGGGCGATTTGGTTCAGGTGAATGATAAAGATTTGGTTTGGAAGTCGGCTTTAGATTGGAATGGGGTGGGAGATGGTGCTTGTAAACTGATTCGAGTCAATTCGATTCAATGGTTAGAAAAGCAAAATATCTAAATTCAATTGAGCCAAATCCGAGAAGATGCTAAGGTGAGATGTATAATTTTAGGTCAATTGAATAATAAAGAGTGTGATAAATGAAAGGTTTGGCGTGTTTTACTTTGTTGGTTTGCAGTTTGGGTCTGGTTGCTTGTCAAAGTCCAAATCCTAGCGTAGGTAAAACACATGAATACACCCTCAAACAAAAGTGCCCAACGCTCATGGATATGAAAGTGGGAGAGGTGTTGTTGTTCAATGCTCCTGAAAATCCAAGCACGGGTTATCAATGGCAATTATTACAGCCACTTAAAATATTTAAAACTGAAGAAACCTATTTACAAAATGACAGTGAAGAAGGTGCTGTAGGTGTGGGTGGAACCAAAACTTTCCGTTTTACAGCAGAGAAACCGGGACAAGATTATATTGAATTGGTGCATATCAGAGCTTGGGAGTCTTCTAAACAACCAGATCAACAATGGCGTTGCCGCATTCGGGTTTCTTAAGCTCAAATCACGCTAATTGTTATATTAGCTTTTTCTAGACCTTTAAGACTTTTTATTGCAGAGAAGCCTTCCTATACAGGCTTACAATGGAGTAGCGACTTCCATGTCGCTTTACGGTAGAAATCCTATGGGTGTTTTATCAATCTTTGAGAGTGCTCAACTTTAAGAGCATCCAAAAATTGAATGCTCATTTTGATGAACATAATAGGGGCTGTGGACATTTCATAAATGGCTTGCGTTGTAGGTTAAAATTGAGCAGGTATGAGGAGTATACTCCGCAAGGAAATGAAGAGAATAGCGAGACTATTTTTAAATTTCATAACGTAGCCTGAGATAATTTTAACTACAACCCTTCGGGACTAGCGTGTTTTTTGTCGCTTCTTCGTTCCCTTGCGAAACAGTGTTTCTCATCATTTAGAATGACTAAATTTCGTATTTCGCGCCTAGAATCGCCTAAAAAACACACCTAGTCGCAAACATAGACGAATTGTCCACAGACCCTAGTCTGATTAAAGCATTATTTACTTTCAGTGGTTTGCTTCCAGTGATCAAGCTGTTCATCGGCAGTGAACATTTCTCCCATGCCTTTGACTGCATCACTTGGATTTTTAAGCTCACCATCAGCAGATTGCTTTTTCTCATCATAGACTTTGGCTTGGTTTTCCCAATATTGATAACGTAAACCTTGAATATAGCGCCCTTGTTCTGTTTTAAGATCCAAGTCTTTCAACATATTGAGTGCCGATTCAATATTATCTCGCTTGAGTTGGCGATCAATGTCTTCGGTTAGACTGCCATCAGCAGCACGTTTTTTAAGATCAGCTTCTAAAGCATTATTATTTTCAGTAAATTTTTGATCATATTCGTCGAGCAAGGCAATATCGTGTGCATCATTTGGCGTACTCGGAAAGGCTTTAATCGGTTTGGTTTTCAGTTGGTCCATAACTTCTTGAGATGCATCTTTCGGCTCAGATGAATTGTTTTGTTGACCATCTTTAGGGGAACATGCAGCCATGAAAACGATAGATGTGAGTAAACTTGAAAGAAGCAAAGGGCGAAGTATTAAATTCATGATAAACATTCCTCATTAAAGCGTATCAATTAGCGCAGTTTCCTAAAGTTATAAACATAGGTGACATAAGGGAAGTCTATTTCATCTTGAGCTTGTTTGCCCGTATATTCCGATACAATCTGTTCGAATTTGTGTTTCAATTTGAGTTGTTCTTGTTCTGGCATCGCTGCAATAAAGCTGGTTGAGAGCAACCGTTTACTCACCACATTTTCTACCGTACCTGTGTGTAGCTGTGAAAATACTTTAGCGGTTTCAAGTTGGAACAAAAATTGATTTTCAAATACCTGCTTCCATTGCCCGCTGTGATAACGTGGGGTATCTCCTTCAAGGGTTGCGAGCAAATCTGCCAATGCTTTCACCCAGTCTATATTCTCGTCTCGTTGATTCCAAACCAAACCTAAATGACCTTCGGGCTTTAAAACATGGTGGATTTCGTTCAATGTTTCGATATTGGCAAACCAATGAAAGGACTGAGCGCACAAAACAGCATCAATACTTTCAGATTCTAACGGAATTTGATCACTCTTCGCTTGAAGCGTTTGTACATCAGGATGTACTATTTTCAACTGCTCCAGCATTTCAGAAACAGGTTCAATTGCAATGATATTGGGCGTCGCTTGTTTCAGATAAGGTAGAAATTTTCCAGTACCTGCACCCAAGTCAACCACCTTTGAATCTGGGCTGAGTGCTAAATCTTCGATGAGCCATTGAACCACAGCCTGTGGATAATTGGGTCTGGCTTGTTGATAGAGTTCAGCAGCCGTACTGAAACCTTTTTGAGCAGCAGGATGTAAGGAATGTGTCATATTTTGCGCTTTTTTATCTGACTAGACTCTATAAAATATGACACTTGAAGCAATCAATAGGCAAGAGCCGATTGATTTAATTTCAGCCAATGAAAGAGCGGATGCTCGGTGTGCGAATGGATAAACAAATAATTTTTGAAGATGATCATATCAGAGCAATCTATTTAACAGGTGAATCTGACACTTTAGTCCTGTCATTTGGGGACTTGATCACTCGCGCCAAAGGGCTTTCAATTAATGCTGAAAAGTCTTTGATGAAATATAACTATGCTGTTGTCGGTATTATGCCTAAGCAAAAGTCTTGGTTTCCTGCATCAAGTATGGCTGCTCTTTTACAGCATCTGCAACCCATCTTAAGTCAATTCAAGAATATTGTCGGTTATGGTGGATCGATGGGGGGCTATGCAGCGATCAAATATGCCAAAGATTTAAACATGAATCGTGTAGTTGCTATGGTTCCGCAATATTCAATAGATCCTTCAGAAGTTGAAGATAAACGTTATACGGATTTCTATGACGCTGATTTAAACGCAAATATGCGTATTCAGGCACAGGATATTGTTGAAGATTGTGAATACATCATTGTTTATGATCCGTATTTTGAAAATGATAAAGAACATTATTTAAAAATTAAGCCGTTAATTCCTCAACTACATACTCTTCATTTACCCTATACAGGGCATGATGCAATTGCTGTTTTGGCGAACTCTGCCTTATTACATGATTTTATTGAACGCCCCTATGATCAAACTTATTTCTATAAGCAGATTCGTGAGGTCAAGAAGAACAGTAAGTTTTACTATCGCAGTGTGATTGCTCGTTTGTTGGGAACACACAATGAAGCATTGGGTAAAATTCTCAAAGGAACTGATATTCAACTGGACAGTACTTTCTTTGATGCCAGTTTAAAGCAGACCATTACCCGTATTTTATTAACCAATAAACGTGTGGATGAGCAAGATCTGCAAAAGCTGGGGATTCAGGTCAATTTTGCATTTGAGGACAAAACCCAGCTACAAGACAACTTTGGTAATATCTTGGTATTTAATGTCATTACCCAGAAACTGGAAAGCTATGATCAACAGGTGATTGATGTTAATGGTAAATATATTATTCCATTAAATGTTGAAAGCAATGGTCTAGCGCAAGTCGAGATTAAGAAACAGACCTATTTGATTTGCATGAATGATCGTCGTGTGACAAAACTCTTTAAACATGATGAAGCGTTGTCATTGGATATGAATCCAATTGTGATCAAGAAAACCCCTGACTTTTATGTGTTGAGTTATAAAAACTTCTATATGAGCTGTGATATTCAAGGTCAAGTCAGTTTTGACGATGAAAGTTTAAATGAGTTTTGTCATTTTAAGATCGCTTAAGCTCAGGCAATTCATCGTATGATTAAATCGGCTTTGGCTAAAGCCTTTTTTAACAGCATCATTCAATAATATAGCCTTTTTTCTCGCCGTCTCTCAAAAAGAGAAGGCGTGATCAAGAGCAATATGATTGATTACTTATCATGCTTTCGAATGTATGGAAGTGCTTTAAAAGCACCTTCATTTAAATACATTGCTTTAAATAGCGTGTTGGGAACAATGCTTGATATTTCTTAAATTCACTTTGAACTTTTAAGTCATCGAGTTTATAAGTTTCGCTAGAATGTTGATAAACACCTGTTACCGCCATGAGTGAGCCTTCTTGACCTTCTTTGTAATGATAACGAAAGGTTTTTCGTGAGGCATGTAGAAGTTTTTGATCAATAAATTGATAACTAAATAATAGATTTTCCATTTCTAAATAATACCGAGCCTCTATACGACAACCTCGATTCAATTGAATTAATCTAAAATAATTTCCTTCTGAACTTCTAAATTCTGCCTCATCTAAATTTTGAATCGACTGTAAAACGAGATCTTTTGCATGTGCTGAATATGCAGATAAGATAAAATAACTCATCAATAGTATCATTGAGCTGGATTTTGATTGTTTCATTCTAATAGCTTTTTAAATTTCATTTGATTGACTATATCGTCTAAGTGCATGTTTGAATATAAAAAAAAGAGGACCCCATGCCGGAGATCCCCATAAACTGAAATTCAACCTGAAAAACATAAAGTTTAGAATCTACGATTTGCGCGTTTAAAGGTTCCAAAGTCATTAAATCGCACACCATTTTCTTTCATGATTGGATAGCAGTCTTCAGCAATCGCTTGGCGGATATAAAATGGATCACGAACAACAAAGTGATGTATTGCATGAGTACCTGCAAAGTTAAAACAAAATGCCTGCAAAGGTTTCATGCGCCAATCCGTCCAAATCTGACATTGCTGTACAACATTTCCATCCTCAACATCGCCGTAATAATGCATATTGGAACTGGTGAAGTGTAAACTCAAGGTACGGAGAAAGTTAGGCGCAGCAATACTTACCGCATAAAATTTTGTGCTGCGGTCAACAAACTTCCATAAGCTATTTTTAGGTTGTGCGATGCCAAAAGCTTTCATTGCTAATTTGGCAGCACTGATCAATAGAAAGCTATGCCAAAGTGCATAATGAATATGCCCAAATGGTGCATAACTTGCAGATAGCTTTGCCTTTAATTTGAGCTTTTCAGTTTTCGATAAATTCTTCTGCGCATGAATATAGCGGTTGGTGGTTTTCATCATGGTGATGGGGCGTAAATAGACAGCCAACATATTGTCACCTGTCATGATCAAGCGTTTTAAACCCCATTTGTCACCATTGTTAATACCTCGTTCTTCTAAATCTGTTTTTGTACCTGAGGATTTATGGTGATGTAGGTGGACTTCACGACGTATCCACGGATTGACTGTACTTGGACGAAAGGCATACACGGCTGCAAGCATGGCATCATTTATTTTTTTATTCTTACGATAATACATTTGATGAATCAAATCGTGTTCCAGTTCATGCAAAATTGACATCCAAAATGCAGAAAGTGGAATTGCCACATACCAAGCCATTTTCCCGCGAGCGTATTGTGTTATATTGAAAATAATCCCTGTAATAGCAGTGCCCAGAATACTTAAACCGATTTGATCTTGATATTGAACCAGCCAAGGATGGCGTTTTCGTAACTGATTCCCAGCTTCCAAAATCGCTTTACGAATTCGATGACTGCGTTGCTCATCTTCAGGGTCAGCAAAGTTTTTGGCTTTGTTTAGCTTGGATATATGTGCATCGGAAAGGGGTAAATTCATTTCCGTTTTCCTCTATATTTTTGTTTGAGAACAAGGAAGTTTTAAAAACCAACATTTGTTGGATTTTTTGAGAGATTATCTGATGATCAAAATAACGTCAACGTCAGTTTTAAAGAAAATGACCAAAAAAGTGAGTCAACCAAAACAAGAACGCTCACAAAAAAGAATGGAAAAGATGTTGGCGACTACGCAAGAATTGTTGTTATCCATTGGAATTGAAAAGATTTCTATTCCTGAAATTGCCAATGCTTCTGGCGTTCCCCGTACCAGCATTTATCAATTTTTTCCGACGAAATACGATATTCTGCGTCATATTGCACTCGCACACTTAAATGATTTGGTGAAACAACTGGGGAAGGCTGCTGTTCGCGTTTTGACGGATAATCCCAAAGCAAGCATCGAAGTGTACGGACAACTGCTTTCAGAAAGTATGATTCGGACCACGGCTAAATTTTTCAATGAATCAGAAATTGCCAGCTTACTGATTCTCAGTGGTCCTTTTACACGGCAAGCTTATCTTGAGTATCAAATCGAGTTGAAAAAAGTCAGTGATGGCGTACGTAAAGCATTGGAAATGATTCAGGTGGATAATTATGTCCCTCAACAACCCGATACTTTAACCATTTTGATGGAATTGGTTTTTACCTGTATGAAGCATGGTTATTACAATGAAAGTTATATTTCTGAAGCCATTATTCAAGAAGCCTACCGTATGACCAATGCGTATTTATTGGCACTCAAAAATAACACCTTTGGTTTTCCTCAAGTATCAACACAATCTTAAAATTATTGGATTGGAAAGGGTTGTTTCTAAAGCTGAATAATGACGGTTTACATTTCAAAATATTCTAAAGAGCTGTATGAAAATCAGTGAAATTTTCATGTTATAAACAAGATTGTGCAAATGATTGAAACCACAAGGTAAAGGCAATGAAGGCTGTATTTTTAGATTATGAATCTCTAGACAAAAATGATTTGGATTTTAGTCAGTTAAACGCAGCTTTTGATGAACTTGTGCTTTATCCCTCGACCACGACTGAGCAGGTATTAGCACGTGTAGCGCATGCCGATGTGGTCATCAGCAATAAAGTATTGATCAATGCTGAAACAATTGCGCAATCGAAGCATCTAAAGCTCATTTTAATTTCGGCAACAGGAACCAATAATGTCGATTTAGATGCAGCCAAGTCTAAAGGCATCGTGGTGTGCAACTGTCAGGGCTACGGCACATCAGCAGTTGCACAGCATACGCTGACATTGATGTTGGCTTTAGCAACCTCTTTGCTCAAATATGATGGTGCTGTAAAGAATGGGGAATGGAATAAATCTCCAATTTTCTGTTTATTGGATTTTCCTATTGTAGAGTTGTCAGGAAAAACTTTAGGGATCATTGGTTATGGAGAGTTGGGGCAAGCGGTTGCCAAATTAGCTGAAGCTTTTGCGATGAAGGTTGTTGTCGGGGCATTACCAAGCCGTCCACAGCATGAAGAAAGAATTGCTTTTGCTGAGCTACTTCCACAAGTCGATTTTCTTTCTTTACATTGTCCTTTAACTGATGAAACACGTGACTTGATTGATGCACAAGCATTGGACTCGATGAAGAAATCAGCATTCTTAATCAATTGTGCCCGTGGAGGCATTGTGAATGAGCAGGCTTTGGCAGATGCATTAAGACAAGGCAAGATTGCAGGAGCTGCGATAGATGTACTCTCTGTTGAACCTCCGCAACAAGGAAATGTGTTGCTTGCAGAGGACATTCCAAATTTGATCATTACCCCGCACAGTGCTTGGGGAAGTGTTGATGCTCGACAGCGCATCGTAAATCAAATGTTGGAAAATTTTGAGGCATTTCAACAGGGCAAGGTGATCCGTCGGGTGAATCACTGAGGCTTTAGAATGTCGTTATAATGCTATGGACAAACTTACCACTACAACCTCTCGCTTTAAATTACGATTTTCTCCGATTTTAGCTTTAATCAACTAAGCCTTAATGAACTGATTTTAAGATCATTTATCTTGGTACACCTGCATCATCATCTGTTGAAATGCTGGTATTGGTATTTTGATTTGGCTTGGAGTCTGTTGATGATGGACTCGGTGTGTTGGTCTGGTTCTCTATAGGCAAACTTTGTTTTTTGATTTCAAGCTCAGGTTGTTCGGACTGAACATTTTGCGAAGCTTGTGTTTGAAGTGGTGGTTGTGCAGATACCGTCGACTGATCTGAGATGTTTTGATTAGAAATGTTTGGGACAGTGGCTGTAACTGAGGGATTCGCTGAGTTTGCAGTAGTTGATGATTGACTCAAGCTGCCTTGTTCTATTGGCACGTTATAGCTGTTTTTACCCAGCACACGGTCTTTGGTCTGTTCAACCTTTTTGACAGCGGTATCTATGCCTTGTCGTGTATTGTCTCGGGCAATCGTTGCTTGTTCACTGGTATATTTTTTCGTATTTTCAATGGTTTCATCAAATGAAGGTTTGATTTTTTGAATGCCTTTTTCGGTTGCATCTCCTACTTTTTCAGCCGTATTTTGTACTGCTTCACCTGTCTTATGGGCTAGGACTCTAAATATATTGGGGTTATCACCATAAGGTTGTGTGTGAGTGTCTGTTTGAGCATAAAGTGATGATGTTGCACATATTGCAGTGATCATACATAAACTTTTCATCTTCACCATGTTTTCATTCCTTTATGATGATGTCATTAACGCTGTGAATCATATTGAGCAATGGTACTGTTTTATTCAATCACCCGCTTAAACAGTAATAAATCAACGACAGCAAAATATAACAATATATGGTTCGTAATATTACTGAGTATTTGAAAGAAAAGCCCACGGATGTGAGCTTTTCATCTTAATATTGTGGTTTAGAGAACATCAATTGCAATTATTTAGCTGCAACTTTGGCTTCTGTTGATACGCCGACGTTTGCACTACCTACTGGTGTTTTCACATGTGTTTGTGAATTTACTTTAGCACCTGTGTTGGTTGATTTCGGCTTAACCAAGTCTTTGGTTTTTTGCCAAGTTTTACTGGTTGCAGATTTGGTTTTATCTTTCGCTTTTATCGCAGCTTCTTTGGTGTTATGACCTGCTTCTGAACTTAGCTTTTTGGTATTTTCCCAAGCACCTTTGCTGGCTACTTTACCTTTATCGATTCCAGTTTCAACACTTGTACCGACTTTATCAGCAGTATTTTTAGTGCCATCCCAAGCATCTTTAGAGACTTCACGAGTTTTGTCGACACCTTTTTCTACACCAGTACCGACTTTACCTGCTACATTCTTGGTACCATCCCAAGCATCTTTTGACACATCACGGGTCTTATCGACACCTTTTTCGATACCATCACCGACTTTTACGGCAGTATTTTTTGTACCATCCCAAGCATCTTTAGAGACTTCGCGAGTCTTATCGACACCTTTTTCAATACCATTACCAACTTTGTCTGCTGTATTATGGATTCCTTGACCAATATTGCTAAGTAGACCTCCACCATTTGCATTGACTTCAGCAGATGCATTGGCGCTGACATTTGTATTGGCGAAAATAAGAGGAGAGCTAGCTAAAAGGGCTGTAGCGATCACTGTTGTTTTAAGCATTTTCATAATTAGTTTTATCCTATACCTGAATGAGTTCAAGTTTGAGTGTTGCCTATCATAATGTGAAATTTGAGTGAAAATAGTCTTAGAGATAAAATAGCAACAGCTTATCTACACAGTTTTAACAATAATGTAAAAATTGTGAATAAAGATTAAGATCGAGTTTCTATGAAAAAATTTTTATTTTTTATTTTAAAATTCTGATACTTATAAATGAAAACTCACGACTCTAAACGTTGTGTTATTCGCATCGTCATCTTGTCATTGAAACAAAAAACACATAAGCTTTGGAATCAATCTATATCTTATTCCTATAATGAACAATATAAAGATCTTAGTGTTGTTGGGTATATTTTTCAGTTTTAGACCGAGTTTTGCCTGTGCTTGTGGGGAAGAAGTCCCTTTCAGTCATCAAATGATTGGCTGGGTTACAACGGCAATCATATTTCTCATTTATTTGATTCCTAGTTTTTATTTTGTAAAATATTTTAAGAAATATCAGCTATCTATCCTACACCTCGTTTTGCCTCATATATTGATGTTAGGCATGCTTTACGCTTTGTTGAATTCTTTTAAATTGGGTTTAAATCCAATTTATTATTGGTTTGCGGATTACCTTCCGAATAGCTTAATTTTTATTGCGATTGGACTCAGTGGTGTGATTTTTTGGCTCTATCCCGTGATTTATGTTGTTAAAAAGAGCTAAATGGTTGTGTATTTAGCTCTACGGACAGCGTAAGTCAAGTGCTGAGATTAATTACATTTTTCCAGATTTGATACTTTAAAGTTGTTTTTGAGTGAATTGAAGTTTTTTAGCTTTTCAGCATCTTTAGGATCAAAAACTGTCTGCTTCTGTTCAATATCCGCATCGACATTTGAAAATGCTGAAATCAATTGCTCTCCTTTAAAAATCCAATGTTCAGTTGCTTTTCCTGTTTCAAAGTTCCCTGTAAATTCAATCACACAGTTATCTGTTTGGCGAATGAGTCGAGCAAGATTGTGTTTGGTGTTGGGCGCTGCTGAGATATTTTTGTGTTGTTCTAAAACAGTCGGTGCGTTTGGATTGCTGGGTGTTGTTGAGCAGGCGCTGAGGGCGAGTGTCATGAGTATTGCGGGGAATATGATTTTTTTAGTCATTACTGTTGCGCTCAGATTGAAAGGTTGATATTCAGTGTATACAAATCATTGGATAGATTAAGCTTTATTTAGTTTTTGATTGTTAAAGACTATTTTGAAAATTTACATATTTTGTTTTTATTTTATTCATTTAAAAAGCATCATTTCGATGGGAAAAGAGGAAGACACTTTTCTCTTTATTAATTTTGTTTTGTGCTCGAAAAATAAAACCTGCCAAATGCTTGGACTAGAACCAAAGTCTAAAGGAAGAGTACCCATGTCTAAAAATAAACATAAATATATTGTTGATAAACCTGATCATGAAAAAACAACTGCTGAGCTTCAGCGTGAACTACTCTATTTACGTGCTGAGAATGCTTACTTAAAAAAGCTCGATGCCTTGCTGAATCCACCCAAAAAGGACAACAAGCAAGGTTGATTGATCAGATGAGTACTGAGTTTGCTTTGCCATTGCTTTTAGATATTGCTGAGTTATCGAGGAGTAGTTTCTACTATCATAAAGCCAAGCTAAATGCCGTAGATAAATATGCAGAGCTCAAGCAACGAATTTGCCAAATTTATGATCAGCATAAAGGTAGATATGGTTATAGACGAATCACTTTAGCCTTGAAGCAACAAGGTCTTCATTATAACCATAAATTGATTGCTAGGTTGATGAGAGGCTTTGGTTTAATTTCATTGATTCGGCGTAAAAAGTACAATGCCTACAAAGGTACATCCAATAAAATAGTCAAAAATAAACTCAAACGTAACTTTGAAGCGAAGCGACCCAATAAGCGTTGGCTGACAGATATAACCGAATTTAAAGTTGCTGATACGAAGTTATATTTATCTCCGATTTTAGACTGCTATAACAATGAGATTGTGAGCTATACACTTTCAAGACGCCCAGTATTTCAACTTGTTAAAGATATGCTTGATCAAGCCATAAGTCATTTACCAAACTCACGAAAACACAAGCTTATGCTTCATTCAGATCAAGGCTGGCATTATCAAATGAGCCAATTTAGGAGTACGCTTAAAGCGAATAAGATTAAGCAAAGTATGAGTAGAAAAGGGAATTGTTGGGACAATGCTTTGATGGAGAGTTTCTTTAGTACATTAAAATCAGAGACGATTTATCTAGAGAAACCAGAAAGCATTGAAGTCTTAGAGCAACAAATTCATGACTACATCCATTACTATAATCATGAGAGAATACAAATTAAACTAAAAGGATTGAGCCCTGTTCAATTCAGAACTCAATCCAGCGTTAACTAAACTGTCCAAGATTTGGGGTTCAGTCCAAAAAGGCAGGTCTTATTTTTTCAGTTATTTAATTTCTTAATGCTGTAACACTGAAATATCCGCAACGCTTGTAAATAAATCACGTAATTGTGCAAGTAAACGTAAGCGGTTTGCTTTTAACTCTGCATCATCCGCCATGACCATAACACCTTCAAAGAAAGCATCAATTGGTGCGCGCAATGCTGCCAGCTTGGAAAGCGCAGTGGTGTAGTCTTTTGCATCTAAAAGCGGCTGAACAACAGGAAGAATATTTTGAATCTCGCTATAAAGCGTTTTCTCTGCATCTTCTACCAGTTTAGCTTCAATAATCTCACCAGTAGGTGCAGCTTCTTTAGCCAAGATATTTGCAACACGTTTATTTGCAGCAGCAAGAGCAGCAGCTTCTGGCAAATCACGGAAATGATTCACTGCGGTAACACGCTTATCAAAATCTAAAGGTGATTTTGGTGAAAGTGCTTGAACAGCCTGAATCACATCAACGGCAACACCTTGGTCTTCGTATTTAGCACGATAACGACCTTCAAGGAATGCCACAGCATCGGCTAAAGTCTTCGCATGATCTTTCAATACATCGCCATAAGCAGCCAAAGCTAACTTGATGAGTTCTTCAATCGAAACATCAAGATTATTTTCAGTCACTAAACGCAAGATACCAATCGCAGAACGACGTAAAGCAAATGGATCTTTCGAGCCTGTTGGTGCTTGACCAATACCAAAAATACCTGTGAGGGTATCTAAACGGTCAGCAAGCGCAAGCGTTGTACCTGTTTTGGTTTTTGGTAGAACATCGCCTGCAAATTTAGGCAGATATTGCTCGCCTAAAGCTTCAGCAACTTCATCATTCTCGCCTTCAATGCGTGCATAGTAAGTACCTGCAATCCCTTGCAGTTCAGGGAATTCACCGACTAATTCAGACGTTAAGTCACATTTAGCAAGTAGTGCGGCTTTTTCAGCATCCGCAGGGTTTGCACCTGTGATTGCAGATAATGCGACAGCCAATTTAGCAATACGCTCAGACTTATTCCAAAGTGTTCCTAACTGTGCTTGGAACACCATATTGGCTAATTTATCTTTACGTGATGCAAGTGGCTGCTTTTGATCTTGTAAGAAGAAGAATTCAGCATCTGACAAACGTGGACGTACAACTTTTTCATTCCCTTCAATAATTTGAGTTGGATCTTTAGACTCAATATTTGAAACAGTAATGAAATAAGGTTGTAATTTATTGTCAGCGTTGACCAAACAGAAATATTTTTGGTTGTCTTGCATGGTCGTGATCAAAGCTTCTTGAGGAACAGCAAGGAAACGTTCTTCAAAACTTGCACGAAGCGCAACAGGCCATTCCACCAATGCTGTCACTTCATCACGAAGATCTGCCGGTACAATCGCAGTCGCATTCACTTCATCTGCCAAAGCCTTGACTTGTTGATCAATGATCGCTTGGCGCTCAGCAAAGTCAGCAACAACATAAGCCTGACGCAGAACATCTAAGTACGCATCTGGGTTTGCCAATACAATAGCTTCTGGCGCATGAAAACGATGACCATAAGTCACATTGCCGGTTTTGTGATCTTGAATCGATGCATCAATCACAGCATCGTCTTTCAGCAATACTACCCATTTCACAGGGCGGACAAATTCGGTACGGCTTGCAGCAGAACGCATGCGTTTAGCAATTGGCAGGTTATCCAATGCTGTTTGTAAAATTTGTGGAAGTAAAACGTCAAGGCTTTGACCTTTTACATCTTTAAGGAAGCAAACTTTTTCAACTTTACCAGCTTGGAAAGTTGATACTTGATCCGCTGTAATGCCTTGACCACGCATAAAGCCTTCCAAAGCTTTGGTTGGTTTGCCTTCAGCATCATAAGCCGCTTGAACAGCAGGACCATCAAAACGCTTTTGGGTGTCTGCTTGAGCAGCATCCACATTGACGATCTTCAAGGCCAAACGACGTGGTGCAGCATAAGCTTCAATAGCTTCAAATGCCAAACCCGCTTCATTTAGCCCTTTTTCTGTTTCTGCTTTTAAGGCATCACGTAACGTTTTTAAGCTTTTAGGTGGTAACTCTTCACAGCCAAGTTCGAATAAAACAGTATGTTTAGACATTATTTATTCTCCTCAGCTTTTGCTTCTGCTTCAACTTGCGCTTTTAACTGTGCCAATACTTCATCACGTAAATGTGGTTCCGCCATTGGGAATCCTAATTTTGCACGGGCAGCCACATAGCTTTGTGCAATAGAGCGAGCCAAAGTACGGACACGTAAGATATAACGTTGACGCTCAGTGACTGAAATAGCACCACGAGCATCAAGCAAGTTAAAACTGTGTGATGCTTTGATGACTTGTTCATATGCAGGAAGCGGAAGCTCAGCTTCCATTAAACGCGTTGCTTCAGCTTCATAAAAGTCGAACAGCTCAAACATTTTTTCAACGTTGGCATATTCAAAGTTATAGGTCGATTGTTCAACTTCGTTTTGATGGAAAACATCACCATACGTCACTGTACCGAACTGACCTTTGGTCCATACCAAATCGTAAACAGAATCTACGCCTTGTAGGTACATAGCCAAACGTTCAAGTCCATAGGTAATTTCACCAGTCACTGGATAACATTCAACACCACCTACTTGTTGGAAGTAGGTAAATTGAGTGACTTCCATCCCGTTTAACCACACTTCCCAACCTAAGCCCCAAGCACCCAGTGTTGGAGATTCCCAGTTGTCTTCTACAAAACGAATGTCATGGGTTAAAGTATCAATACCGATTGCTTTTAACGAGTCTAAGTAAAGCTGTTGGATATTGTCAGGGTTCGGTTTAAGTACAACTTGGAACTGATAATAGTGCTGTAAACGGTTTGGGTTTTCGCCGTAACGCCCGTCTTTTGGACGACGTGATGGTTGAACATAGGCTGCGTTCCATGTTTCAGGACCAAGCGCGCGTAAGAATGTTGCAGTGTGGAATGTCCCTGCACCCATTTCCATATCGTAAGGCTGTAACACCACACAACCTTGTTCAGCCCAGTAGTTTTGTAAGGCAAGAATTAAGCCTTGGAATGTATCAATATGCGATATGGCGCGACTCATGCAGCATCCACTATAAGTATTAGAAAAAATTGGTTCTAAGTATAAGGATTTTGCGGAGGTGTGGCAAAGGTTAGTCTACAAATATTGACGCTCATCGCAGATCAGTTCAGGTACATTTTTTAAGATTTTCTTTTGAGATTAAATTTTTCATTTGATTGGCCTCTTTTCTTATTTTCATTTCCTGAATATGTGCCTCGATTTCTGCATCTGGGGAGTCTGTATCGATGCTGGGTTCTGAGGTAGAATTCTCAGAAATTAAAATGAGACCATCTCTAAAAAAAGCCCAGTCTTTTTCAATGGGCGGGGTATTCTTTACACTTGTTTTTGTTTTTAATAGACAGATTTTACCCTTTTTGATCAGTGTCAGTTCAAGTACGCTTAAAGGGTTGTTTGCAATTTCAATCTGCTGAGTTTCTAAAATAATAGGTTCATTCGATGAAAGGCAGGCGCTAAGAAAAAGACAAGAAGTTAAAGTGGTTATAAGGGGTGTTTTGTTCATCATTCATAATTAAAAAGTTAAATTATATATTTGATATTAACACAAAAAAAATCAATTTATTAACTTGTGGATTGTTAACTTTCTTTTGAGTATTAGATATTAAGCATGGATCAGGGGGATACGATGAGGCTTTATTTCATGTTAAATAAATGAATTATTTTAAGATATTTACCATGACATTTTTGAACCTTCGTTTTATATTTAAGGCTAAAATTTTAATTCAGAACTTCAATCACAATAATTTTTAATAGAATTGATCAAGATGCAAAAACAATATCGAAACAAACTTTGGATAAGCCTTTTACTTATTTTAATTGCTGTCATTTCAATCCCATCCATTCATCTAATTAAGACTAAAATGAATGAAGATCAAGCAATGGAACACATTCCAACAGGCTATCGAGATGATGCTAGTCATCTGAATCTGACCAAAGTACATGGTGTAGTGGACGTTGAAACCTCACCACAGGCAATTCAGAGTCAATTAAAAACATTGCTTCAGTATGCCAATGAAAGACATTTAAAAATCTCAATTGCCGGTGCAAAACACAGTATGGGAGGACATACCATCTATCCTGATGGTATTGCATTGAATATGTTGCCTTATCGCCATATGAGTCTTGATGAAAAGAATAATATTTTAACCATCGGCTCTGGCGCAACTTGGGAAGAGGCACTCCGTTATTTAGACAGTTATGGTAAATCAATTGCGGTCATGCAATCTTTTAGTAATTTTTCTATTGGTGGTTCAATAAGTGTAAATGGTCATGGTTGGCAAAAAAATTCGCCTCCAATTTCGTCTAGCATTGAGTCATTTACACTGATGAATGCGCAGGGGGAGATATTAGAATGTAGTCGTAGAGAAAACCCTGAACTGTTCAAATTGGTGATCGGTGGTTATGGATTATTTGGCATAATTCTCGATGTAAAATTAAAAGTGGTAGATAATGTTGCTTTGGTATTTCACTCTATTGCTGTTTCACCAAAGGATTATTTAGAACAATATCAACGGATTGTGAGTGAAGAGACAAACGTGCAGTTTGCATATGGACGGTTACGTATCTCAGATAAACACTTTTTAGAACAAGCCACTTTAAATTATTTTGAAAAAATAGATAAAAAGCCATTAGCCTTATCTCAACAACAAAGTAAAAATGCCGAAACTAAACGTATTGTTTTTCGTGGTTCTGTAGATAGCGAGTATGGTAAGCGTCTCCGTTGGGATCTTGAAAGTAGTCTTAATTCAATATCGCCTTATACAACATTCAGCCGCAATGAAATTCTAAGTGAAGATGCTTCATTGATTGAAAATAAAGATCTGAACTCAACAGATTTATTGCATGAATACTTTATTCCAAAGCGTTACTTGGCACAGTTTATTCAAGATTTAAAGCCTGTTTTAAAACATAAAAAAGTCGACCTACTCAATATTACTATTCGAGAAGTCGAATATGATCCTGATGCTTTTATGAATTATGCAAGAGAGGACGTTTTTGGTTTGGTTTTTTTATTCAACCAGAAGAAAACACCACAGCAGGAACAGGATATGCAACAACTGACACAGCAATTGGTCGATATTGTTCTGAAAAATCATGGCACATATTATTTACCTTATCGTTTACATATTCGTCCTGACCAGATGCGACGGGCATATCCACAGGCAGATGCATTTTTCAGTTTGAAGAAAAAATATGATCCTGATGAGCTTTTTAGTAATCAGTTCTATCTACATTATCGCTAACAGAGTGTGGTTGAGAGGAAAATACTTGTAAAAATGCCCAATAACAGCAACCTGAAAATATCGCAATTGCATAGAAAAACCAATCACTGAATAATTTCCAGATGGGGTTTGGGAAAGCACCTGTAAAAACCAAATAGCCAATCATGGTAACAATTAGCCACATCAATAATGAACCCGCAAAAATACTGAAAAAATTGAGCCAATATTTGTGTGCAAGCCATAATGAAAGTACATATGCAATTGGAATGACGATCACACAGTAAATCAAATAAATCATTAAGCTGATGCCAAATACTGTGAGTATTGATTGCACATCATATTGATGATTCATGAAAAGAAAAAAAGTGATTAATAGGATTAAGCTAATACTCGGTGCTAAAAATAAAGCTTTTAAAATAGATTTATTGCTATATTGAACCATGATCAAAACAACAAAAGAGATTAAATAATGAAAGCATGCCTAAAATTGATTATTTTTTCTACTGTGATTTTTTCCACTTTACTGTATGCGGAAAATCAAGATGTACAGATAGATGTATACAATAAATGTGTTGATCAAACCATAGAAGAACTTGGATTGGGCAATATTAATAATACTGTTGTAGAAATATGTAGTCATCAAGGCAAAGCATTCTATGAAAAAGAAATTGTTAAAGTGTTGGATCCGATTAAAAAACAAAGTCAAAAAGACAATCAACAAGAACGTTATACGGACCTGATGAAATCTCAACGCTTATGGAAAGCCTATGTTGATCAGGAGTGTCAAAACGCAGGGCGTTATATTGGTTCACCGATGTATGAATTTTGCCCTATGCAAGAATATGGTAAAAGATTAGAGCAGTTAACTGAATATGCACGATAAAAAATCATTTTGTGAGAAATATAGTAGAAATATTTATACGATTAAGATGGATAATAAATACATCTTATAATCACAACAACGTATAATTCGCACTTCAACAGTGCAAAAGTGCAGGATCGTCGTGTTTCATACGCAACTTGAATGGTTAAATACCTTAAAACCCAATTTTAAAGTGTTACCCCTAAAAGATCGTTTAATTTGTGGCTTAGGCGCACTTTTGGGCTTGGCGATATCTTCACTGATTTGTTGGTATGTATTAGGTGGTTTTAATGCATGGTATATCGCACCGATGGGGGCATCTTCTGTATTGCTATTTGCAGTGCCTGCAAGTCCTCTGGCACAACCATGGAATATGGTGGTTGGAAATACCATTGCTGGTCTGATTGGTGTGACATGTGCACTATTGATTTCCAATCCAACGGAAGCATTTAGTATAGCCGTTGCATTGTCGATCTTCTTAATGATGAGCACCGATTCATTGCATCCGCCAAGTGGAGCTGTGGCAATTACTGCTGTATTGGGTGGTGATTCGGTACACCAACTGGGCTATCATTTTATTTTCTATCCCGTGTTGATCAACTCTGTATTTTTGTTGGCTATCGCAATTATTTTTAACAGAATGCTAGGCAAACAATATCCCCAAAGTGCACAGCTCAATGTTCGATCTAAAGATCCAACTCCAACACAGAAGGTCACCATCCAACCCCAAGATATTCAAGAGGTCTTAGAGCATCAAACTCAGCTTTTAGATATTAGTGAATATGATTTACAAAAAATCATTTTAGAAGCACAAGAGAAAGCCAATGCACGCGCAGTTCATGAGTTTCTTTGTCAGGATATTATGAGTAAAGATGTGATTTGTTTATATGAACAGGATGATATTCACCTAGCTTTAGACAAATTCAAACGGGTAAATTTAATGAGTTTACCTGTGGTCAATGCCGCACATGAATTGGTGGGTACATTGGCGCTGTATGAAATTGTGGAATGGTTTAAACGAGCGGCTGATCCACGAGCCTCATGGGAGCACTTTGTCAAACAAATTATGAATCGACAGGTCGTAACTGTACAACCAACACAGCCGATTCAAGATCTTGTGCCATATTTTGTGGAACGGTCTTTTAACTACATTCCTGTGATTGAAAATCAGAAATTGGTTGGAATTATCAGTCGCGCAGATATGATCGCCGCATTGCAACAACAGTTAAATCATCAAAAATAAAGTGATGTTGAATAAAAAAAGCTACAACAGTTTGGGGGAACTGTTGTAGCAGAAAAGGGAAAAGTGTTTAAAAGAATGTTAATTAATGGGTTTTCTCTTCATAAATGGTACGTACGGGACGCTGATAACCTTGATGATCATTCAAACGTAAATTCTGTTTAGGCATCAGTAACCAAAGAATCAGATAGACCAGAATACCTGGGAATGCAGCACTCATACATGAAACAATCACGAAAATGATGCGCAACAAAGTCACATTCCAACCAAAACGTTCAGCAATACCGCCCATAACACCGGCGATCATATTATGTCGGCTTGAACGATATAAACCAGAATTGGTCATTTAAATCTCCTTAGAAAGTTATCTGTCACAGATCATGCTTTAGCACTATAAGAACAATCTCTGTACTTTTAATAATGGAGTCCTGACACAATTCTTCAAGTAAAGTGCCGATAAAAATTGTTAATACTGTGTAACAATGTTTCTTAAATTATTCAAAATACTGTAAAAAAGCGGACGTAAAGCAAGTGCTGACGAGTTGAAAAAAAAGTGTTTTTTATACTTTTGTAAAAAAAATACCGTGAAGATTTCGAGAAGTGGTACAACGCAATACTATATGCGCATGTAGATGAATGTTTGACATGTTTTTTACTCAGTATATTTGGGTTATTGGGATTTATGCATTTGATGGTTCATAAAACAAGCTTCCTTGGAATTTTAGGTATAGGCATCTGTAGCCTATTGAGTGCTTGTGATTCTTCAAAATCGAACAATAAGCAGCAGGGGGCTTCTGATTCACAGAATTCATCTAGTGAGATTGCTTTGCAAGAAGCAACACAAGCTGTACCTGCCAGCGATGGCAAGAAGTTGAGTGAAGTTGCGGGGCAGGCGACCTTACCTGCAATGGCAGAGATTAAAGATTTTGCACCGCAGCGTGAAATCTTACCATCCAAAGCTGAAGAGTTTGTTGGACGCTATCATGTGCAAATCAGCTGTGATGATCCATTTGCCAAGTGTGAACAGGGTAGTGCAGAGTTTATTATCAACTTACTCGCAGATGGAACAGCGCACCGTACATTTGTATATATGGGCAAAATAAGCAATGAAAATAGTGATGTAAAATCAAATCGAAGCTATCAAAAAAATACATGGATATATGATGACGTGCAGCATGAAATCATTGTAAATCGAATTGAAGGAATTCAATTTTTTTATAAAGTGGATGAGAAAAATAATTTGGTGATGGACATTGATAAAATTCTTAATGGAACTGAAGAGAACCGTTTGTATTTTGCTCAACACCATACAGCGCCAATGAAAGCGTATGTCTTAAAGCGATTTGAGAATTAAAACAGATAGATCGTTTTTAAATTTGGTGGGTTGTGTGGGGGTCGAACCCACGACCAATAGATTAAGAGTCTACTGCTCTACCAACTGAGCTAACAACCCAATACTTGTCTAAAAGTGTTTAAACAAAAGTAAAAGATCAAGCAAAATTTCGAGAACGGCGAAGCATCAAAAAAGATGATGTTTTGTCTAGGTCGGAATATTTGCAGGTTTCGTTTCTAGTATAGTACTTAAACAGTACAGAAAGAAGCCCGAAGAAAGAATGGTGGGTCGTCCGCGATTCGAACGCGGGACCAACGGATTAAAAGTCCGCTGCTCTACCAGCTGAGCTAACGACCCTGAGTCAGGATGTATAAAGTATCACTTTATCCGAATCAATGAAAATCTAGATTTTCACTCGGTATCCATGTTCAGATTGAAACATATAGATGGTGGGTCGTCCGCGATTCGAACGCGGGACCAACGGATTAAAAGTCCGCTGCTCTACCAGCTGAGCTAACGACCCTGAGTTAGGATGTAAAGTAAAACTTTACTTAAAGCGACATGAAAATCAGTAATTTTCATTCGATATCCATACAGGTCAAAACAATAAGTGGTGGGTCGTCCGCGATTCGAACGCGGGACCAACGGATTAAAAGTCCGCTGCTCTACCAGCTGAGCTAACGACCCTTTTGTTTTGATGGAGCGTATTTTAGCAAGATATTGATAGAGCGCAAGTAAAAATTAAGAAACTTTGCAACGTTCGGTTATAAATAACACAAAATCAATTAAAAAAGCCCTGAAAACAGGGCTTTTATTTCTAGAAACGGTATTTATAAGCTTCGATATTGGCATAAACCTCTGCTGTGACATCACAATATGCTGTCGCACTTGGCAATAAAACCAGTAAACGATCAGAAGTTTTTTCAGGATTAAAAGCCTGTTCCTTCAATTTATTCTTCTGATATTTAAATGTTCCAGTCGTTTCTACAATCTGTTGAATACGTAAAAAAACTGGAACTGCATAAGCAGGTAAGTTCTTTTTAAAATCTGTAACCATCTGGCTTAAATCTTGTTCTGTCAGCTGTTCGCCTTCATGTAAGGTAATTGCTGCCATACCTGCACGACCATTGGTATTTGGAATCTCAACGCCGTAAACCACTGCTTCTGTAATCTTGGGATAGTCGCTACAGATATTTTCAACTTCAGTGGTAGATACATTTTCGCCTTTCCAACGGAAGGTATCTCCCAGACGATCAACAAATTGAGCATGACGGAAACCGATATCACGAACCAAATCACCTGTAATGAAATAAGCATCGCCCTTTTTAAAGACATCTTTCATGATCACGGATTTGTTTTTTTCGGGGTCTGTATAGCCATCAAAAGGAGAACGTTTGGTAATTTTACCAATCAGTAAGCCCACTTCACCTTTTTTGACTTTTTGACAGTAGCCATCTGCATCACGTACTGCTTCGTTACTTTCTTTATCAAACTGTACAATGGCATAAGGAGTAGGTGAAAACCCAACAGTATTATCAAAATTGAAGATATTGCTGAACCCCACATTGCCTTCACTTGAAGCGTACAGTTCAAGAATTTCTTCTACGCCAAAACGCTGTTTAAACTTGTTCCAGATATTTGGACGCATGCCATTACCGATCATTTTGGTAACGCGGTGTGAATGATCAAGTTCGGATGGGACTGCATCCATAAGATAGCGACAAAGTTCTCCTACATACCCAATTGCAGATGCGTTAAATTTTTTCACATCTGACCAAAATGCAGAGGTTGAAAATTTACGTCGAATTGCCAAAGCCGAACCACCTGCAATGACACCGCACCAACATACCACCATGCCTGTTGCATGGTAGAGCGGTAAAGTACAGTACATTACGTCATCTTCACCTAAATTTAGGATGTGACCATAGGTTCCATAAGCAAGTGTCCAACGACTGTTGGTGAATATAACCGCTTTAGGTAATCCGGTTGTTCCAGAGGTATAGATATAAAATAATCCATCTTTACCTTTAACATTGTGAGTTGTTGCAGGATTAAATTTAGGGAATGCATCAATTTGCTGTGCAAGATTGACATAGCCTTGTGGTGCACTACCTGGTTCTTTTAGGGTGTCTTGATCTGCAAACCAGTGTAGGCGATCTGAAGCGATGTTTAAATCTTGACGAACTTCATCCACAGCAGCACGACATTCCTCTCCCACAACAATTGCCACAGGATTAACGAGGTTGACACTGTGTGTGAGTACTTTGCCTGTTTGTGAAGTGTTCACAAGTGCAGAGGTTACGCCAATTTTTGCTAAAGCGATCACTGTTGCAATCAACTCTGGACGATTCTCGATCATCACAGTGATCACATCGCCTTTTTTTATACCAAGAGAAAGATAGAAATGTGCAATTTGATTTGCCCAAGCATTCAGTTCTTTATAACTGTAGCGTTGGTTTTCAAATAATAACGCATCTCCATATGGATTACGTTTGACCGCACGCTCAAAAGCTAGACCTAGCCCAGCAGGTGTGTTGGGCGTTCTAATATAAGCTTGTTTAAGTCCAGTCAGGATATTTGGAAGCTTATTGATGAGCTGTGGTAAGCGCTCGGCTACATCAGCAAATCCGATGAGATCGGTCTGTGTTGTTTGACTCATATCAATCCTATTTTTTTTTCGTAATCCGATACAATTTCTTAGTGTGTCATTGATCTGCATAAGGTACACATCAACTTTCATGTCATGTCTGCATTTGAGTAAACATGTATACATGATCTGTAGATATTATTCTTAGTTCCAGATTCGAGAATCAAATTGGAAATAAAAACCACCTTATCGTTTAGACATTTGTCTTTTTAATCGTTTAAGACTAGTGCAATCAACCTAATCTGACAAATGTCTTTAAAATCTATTCAAAATAGCAAAAAAACCTAGCCATCGAAATGACTAGGTTTTCTTTAATCGCTATATTTTAAGCAAATTTGCTGAATTACTCCGCAGCAGGGGGTGTCGCTTTTTTCGGTGGACGTCCACGAGGGCGACGAGGGCGAGCAGGCTTTTCTTCTGTTGCCGCAACATCTGTCTTAGATGTTTCTGCCTCATCAGAAGTTGCTGTTGTATCTAAAGCCAAAGCTTGCTGTGCTTTTTGTGCTTTCTCTGTCGCAGCTGTTGCGCTTTTAGACGGTTTTGCTGCTACTGTTTCAGTTGCTGTAGCTGTTTTAGCTGCAACAGGCGCTACTGGAATTTCTACAGTATTTTCTGTTGGTGCTTTTTCTTCAACAGCTTTCGGTGCAGAAACATCTACAGTTGCTGTGTCTTCTGCTTTAGCTTCAGCTGGCGTTACAGGTTGTGCTTGTTCTTGATTTTGCTCAAGTTCAGCCTGATGCTCTTGCTTTGCTTGTACCGCAGCCTGTTTTGCTAAACGACGACGTTCGCGAGGGTCATTGGCTACACGACGGTCATTTTCAGGTTTTGGTGGAGTTAAGTCTAACACTTCAGCAGGTTGTGCTTCTGGTGCTGCTTTTGTAACAGCAACATCACGTGTCACAGGTTGCTTCGCAGGTTCAGCAGTTTCTTGAACCGTTAAGGTTGCAGAATACTCTTCTGTGAACTTAAGCAATGCACGATTGAATGTTGGAATTAGACCAAATTGTTCAATCAATACCGCACAATCATCACCATAGACATGGCGAATCAAAGAACCAACTGAGTACTGGTTTAATGTTGGTACTTGTGAAGGTCTGATCTTTGGTGTTGCTGCTTTTGCTTGTGCTGCTTCACGCTGTTGACGACGTTTTTGACGAGGATCATTGCTCGCACGTTGAACAGGTTGCTGTACTTCAGCTTTTTCAATACTGAGTTCTGGTTCAGCCTGTGCATGCTGATTTTCTTCAACAGGCTTAGCCACAGGTTGAGTTTCAGCAGGGCGAGGTGCTTTTGCGACAGTTTCGCCTTTTTCATGACGATCATGTTTCTTCGCTTTTGCAGGTGCTGTGGCTTGTTGTGGTGTCAATGCAACAATTTCACTTTGCGCCTGATCAAGATTGACCACCAATGCAGTTGTCATTGACGCATGTTGTGGTGCATCAATAATTTCAACTTTTGGTTGTTTCTCTTGAGTTTGAGCTAACTCTACAGGCGCGTTGTGAGGCGCTGATTGTTGCTCATCATTAAATACGCTGCTGTCGCGATGGCGATTTGGGCGATTTGGGCGTTGTTGATGATTGCGATCACGACGTGGAACAGCTTGCTCATTGTTGCTATCAGCCTGTTGATCGTGTTGTGAACGCTGTTGCTTTTGTTGGCGACGTTGATCACGTTGCTCTTGACGCTGTTCTTGGCGTTGCTCTTGACGAGTCACTTGAACAACTTCTTCGATCACTTGATGCTGATCATTCGCTTGTTCACGAGACTCTTTATGCTTATTGCGATTTTTGTTTTTATTGTTGCGTTGAGATTTTTCTTCTTTCTCAACATGCTTTTCATATTCACGCGGTTCTGACTTTTGAACAGGTGTATGTGAAAGATAAGCATTTGTTTCAGGAACAATCTGAGCTTCAATCGCTGTTGAAGCATGCTGATTGATTTGACCAAACTGACCACGGCTGACAGCTCCACCATTAATCATTTGCTCAATTGCTGCTGCTGCATTATTTGCAGTGCGTGATTGATCAATGGTTGCAGCTTGTTTTTGTACAAACAAGTTTTCTAACCAAGCGCATGGGCTTGATGATGTTTGAGCAATTTGTGCTGGTACTGCTTTTTGAGCTTGAGCAGGTTGTTGCTTTCTATTTTGCTTATTGTTTTGAGCTTGAACAGGTGCTGTATTTTGCTGAGTCTGTTCTTCTTCCAAATGCCATTCAGAAGATTGGTAACCCAATTCTTTTTCACTTGAACGTGTTGCTTCTGTACGCTCATAGCTTGTCGGCGCAAAGCCTTCTGGGTTATACGAAATTTCGTAATGCGGTGTTTCTAAATGCGGGTGAGGGAGTACAGTCACGCGTACATTTGAGGTTTGCTCTAAGTAAACTAGGCTGTGACGTTTCTCATTTAATAAGAATGCCGCAATTTCAACAGGCACTTCAACTTGAACTTCACCATGACGTTCACGAAGCGCGATTTCTTCAACCTTACGCATGATTGAAAGAGACAGTGAGCGTAAGTCACGTACCATACCTGTACCGTGACAGCGTGGGCAGACATAACCTGTTGCTTCTTCCAATGAAGGACGTAAACGTTGACGGCTCATTTCCATCAAACCAAAACGTGACAATTGACCGAACTGGATACGTGCACGATCACTTTGTGTTGCTTCACGAAGTTTGGCTTCAACCATACGTTGGTTACGTTCTTTGGTCATATCAATAAAGTCGATTACAACCAAACCACCGATATCACGTAAACGTAATTGGCGCGCAATTTCTTCCGCAGCTTCTAAGTTGGTGCTTAACGCAGTTTCTTCTACGTCGTGACCACGTGTTGATTTTGCTGAGTTGATATCAATTGAAACCAATGCTTCAGTTTGGTCAATGACAATCGAACCACCTGAAGGAAGTTTGACTTCACGTTCATAAGCCGTTTGAATTTGGCTTTCAATACCAAAGTGAGCAAACAATGGTTCATTCAAGGTATAGGTTTTGAGTTTATCCAATTGATTTGGCATTACTGCTTTAACAAAGTTATAGGCTTCGTTATATGCTTGCTCTGAATCAATTAAAATTTCTGCTACGTCATCACGTAAGTAATCACGAATTGCACGTGTTACCACACCTGCTTCTTGGTGAACCAACATTGGTGATGGACCAGAGTTCGCTGAGTTTTGAATTTGCGCCCAAAGGTCCAATAAATGTTGTAAGTCGAGTTGTAGTTCTTCTTGTGAACGACCAATCCCCGCAGTACGTACAATGACACTCATACCACGTGGAGTGTTCAATGATGCCAACATTTCTTTCAATTCTTCACGAACTGATCCAGAAATTTGACGACTGATACCGCCACCTTTTGGATTATTTGGCATAAGCACCAAATAGCGACCAGCAAGTGAAATATACGTCGAAAGCGCAGCACCTTTATTGCCACGTTCTTCTTTTTCAACTTGAACTAAAAGTTCAGTACCTTCTGTGATCAACTCACGAATATTTGAAGTTTGACGAGGGTCTGCTTTGTAGTATGTATTGGCTATTTCGCGCATCGACAAGAAACCTTGACGACCTGCACCATATTCTACAAATACAGCTTCTAAAGAGGGTTCTACGCGAGTGACATGCCCTTTATAAATATTGGCTTTCTTTTGCTCACGGGTACGATTTTCTAAGTCGAAATCATAAAGACGGTGACCAGTGATGAGTGCAACGCGAACTTCTTCTGCATGTGTTGCATTAATCAACATACGTTTCATGGGTGTAACACCTAATAGTGATTCACACCAACAACTCGCTATCTGTTTAAGTGAAGCGAACATCTGAATATTGGATCAAAACTCAAACCATCAGTACATCTATATGATTTCAGTAATGAACCCACTTGTTTTGAGCAAGCTTGGGCTTTTGATACCTGTATTGATGCTGCAATACTTCTTTAATCTTTGCACAATTAAAGTTTTGAGGCTTTCACTGGTACTCAAAGTGGTGCATTGGATGACTAATTTGTTCGTCTTTCACTATCACATTGCTCGAAGAGTCTCTCAACTTTGGTGAGAGCGTCTTGATACGGAATGATCATCGTATCTTTACAATTGTGCAGTTCCAATGCCTCAAACACTTATGTCCTGAAAAACACTCTAAAGCGACTTGTCTGATGTGTATCAGTTTATGTTTAAAAACCAACGTCTGGGTTGGCGACATATATTTTTAAACAAACCGATTTCTGTACTTTAAGTACAATTAAACGCAACAGTTTGTCTTTTTGCCGATATAATAAAGCCTTCGGCGTCGGCATATTCTTTTGGGACCTTTCCGCATCTGTCGTGAGGTTTACCTTTTATATTCCATTTTCAATGGGTGAAAGGAACATAATAAACTTCACTTACGGTGGTATCCGTGCGCTGACTATAGCAAACCTTGAATCATCTGCCTATGGGCTATACACTTATTTTGTATGAAAAGTATAGTCTAAATGATCAGTTTTTAATCAAATTTTAGTTTTTTATTGGATCACGTAACTGTATGAATTCTACGCAACAATGGCAAAGTGTCACTTGGTTTGAAGTGGACGAGCATCAAGAAGGTCAACGCATAGATAATTTCTTGTTTACGCGTCTTAAAGGTGTGCCAAAAAGTCGGATCTATCGCTTAATTCGTGAAGGGCAAGTACGCGTCAATAAAAAGCGTATCAAGGCTGAAACTAAATTGGCAATTGGTGATCAAATCCGTGTTGCTCCCATTCGATTTGAACAGAAAGATGAAATGGATGCTCCTGTGTCTGATAAAGTCGCACAGAGTTTACTCAGCCGTGTAATTTATGAAGATGAAGGGTTGATGGTGGTCAATAAACCTTCTGGAATTGCTGTACATGGGGGGAGTGGCGTAGCGTATGGTTTGATTGAAGGCTTGCGTGCGGCAACAGGCAAAAAATATTTAGAGCTGATTCACCGTATCGACCGTGATACTTCTGGTTTGGTCATGGTCAGTAAAAAACGCAGTACATTAAAAACACTACAAGACTTGCTCCGGGAGCATAAGATTCAAAAAACTTATGCCGCAATCGTGAAAGGACAGGTCAGTCTGGATCGTCAACTTATTGACCAACCATTATTGCGTTATGAGTTATCTAATGGCGAACGTCGTGTACGTGTGTCAAAAGATGGTAAAGAATCTAAGACGCAGTGGAATGTTGCTGAACGTTTTATGCATGCCACTTTGGTCTATGCGTCACCTCTTTCAGGGCGTACCCATCAAATTCGTGTGCATGGATTAAGTATTGGTCATCCTCTGGTTGGTGATGAAAAATATGGTCATGAGACAGAATATCGCGGACCAAATCCACGTCGCTTATGTTTGCATGCGATGCGCTTGGAAATTCCGGGTTATCCTGTGATTGAAGCGCCTTTACCCGAAGATATGCAGAGTTTGGTTGCACAGCTAAGAGCACAAAAGAAAGATTAATTGGATCAAACGATCCTATTCTTTTGCTTTATAACATGTGGAAATTTGATGATCAAAATTTCCACATGTTTAAAATAAGTGATGCCTTTAACCTGTCAAGGATGAAAATAAATCAATATCACCTCTCTTGGTCTGTGATACGGTAACCTTTATCGGGAATGTAAAGACCCAATCAACGGAACACATATTGGAAGTAATTCATGCAAAAGTCTGTAGAACTGATTGTCTTTGACTGGGATGGAACATTATTTGATTCAGTTGGGCAAATTGTTGAAAGTTTATTATTTGCTGCAAAAGTCTATGATCAACCCTTAACACCTGAAGCAGCTAAAAGCATTATTGGTTTAGGGTTGCCTGAAGTGGCACAAGTGCTATTTCCTCAAGTTCCTGCATTGCATGCGGATATTTTGAAGTGTTATGGCGATCATTATGTTGAACACTCTAAAGATGATCAGTGGTTCGCTGGCGTTTCTGAGATGTTGTACGATTTAAAAAATCAGAATATTAAATTGGCTGTTGCAACAGGGAAAAGCCGTCGTGGTCTAGATCGAGTTTTAGCTCAAACACAAAGTCTTGAATTATTTGAAGTCACGCGCGCAGCCAATGAGACTAAATCTAAGCCAGATCCTTTGATGTTGACTGAAATTTTAAATTACACGGGGATGGATGCTACACAGGCGATTATGGTGGGGGATACCTCATATGATTTGGAAATGGCGCAAAAAATTGCAATGCCGCGTGTGGGTGTGAGTTATGGTGTACATAGTATTGAGGTACTGAAAACATTTAATCCCTTGATGATTGCCAATAATGTGACTGTTTTACATCAATTTTTAAAGACGCAAATCAATACTTCTGAAGTCGCCTAACTGTCTCTTTACGTTGTTTGTATATGGCAAACAACGTTCTTTACTCAAAAGCAAAAAACATTACAAGAAAATTTTTTATGAGCCGCTCAATACGATTACTCACTTTACTACAACATTTACGGGAACAACGTTATCCGATTACTGCACGCCATTTAGCTGAGCATTTAGAAATCAGTGTTAGGAGCGTTTATCGGGATATTGAAAGTTTACGAGATCAAGGTGTTCATATCGAAGGCAGTGCAGGTTTAGGTTTTCAGCTCAAAGAAAACTTTTTGCTTCCCCCGATGAGTCTGGATGAAACAGAAGTTGAAGCCGTGTTTTTGGCATTGCATTGGTTAAAATCTGTGCCAGATCCCGCATTGAAAAGTGCCTCACATTCCGTCTTAACGAAGCTCAATGCAGTACTTCCAAAAAATAAACAGGAATTAATTAATGAAACCATGCTTCGTTCTATCAATCACTGGCTGGCTGTTGATGAAAAAACTGTAGAACAGGTGCGTTTGGCAATCCGCTATCAAGTCAAAATTGAAGTCGATTATTTAGATGAAAAACAGAATATTTCTACACGAGTACTTTGGCCATTTGTGTTGGGCTATTTTAACGACAAAATGCTTTTGGCTGCGTGGTGTGAATTGCGCGAAGACTTTCGAAATTTTCGTTTAGATCGCATTCAAAAAATGCATGTGTCAGAAACAGTCTATCCTGAATTTAAACGTCATCTTTTTCAGGCATGGTGGCAAAAAGAGCAAGAAAGGAAATCAAACACAAACGCTCCTGACAAAAACTGACACAGCCCATGACTATAGTTAAAGGACCACAATAAAGGAATGGAAAAAATGGGCTTAAAACTATATACCAACGCACAATCTAGAGGTCTTGTGATTGAGTGGCTATTGATTGAACTTGGTGCTGAATTTGAAAAAATTGAGTTGGCTTTTTATACTGAGATGAAATCAGAATCTTATCTAAAAATTAATCCATTTGGGAAAGTGCCAACTTTGGTTGATGGCGATATTGTGATTTATGAAATGGCGGCAATTTGTGCTTATTTGGCAGATAAATTTTTTGATCAGGGTCTTGCACCTGCGCTAGATGATCCAAAACGTGGTTTATATTACCGTTGGTTACTCTTTGCTGCTGGGCCGTGGGATGCAGCCAATTCGGATCGCGCCTTAAAGGTTGAAATTGCTGATGAACAAAAAAAGCATATTGGCTATGGTAACTTTCAGGATACCTATACGGCTTTAATTCAGGGCTTGGAACAAGCTCAACCCTATCTTTGTGGTGAGCAATTTACCGCAGCGGATGTTTTTGTGGGCTCGATGCTATTTTGGCAATTAAAGATGGCAGAGATTGAAAGTCATCCAGCAATTGAAAAATATCTTGATGCAGTCAAAAGTCGCAAAAACTTAAAAAATCCTCAAACACTTTTTGCAGATTAACTTTCAAGATGATGCAAAATCAGGAATTAGACTGGTTTTGCATCATCGTCTCGGAAAGTTGAGGCGTCGCCGACAAATGAGAAATTATATTTTAGGGTATGAGTTTTCAATAGTTTTACGATAACATTGATTCGAATTCATGTCGCTATTCAGTATTTAGATAAAACCTGCGGCAACGTTAATACAGATCGCCAAAATTGTAGTGTTAAAGCCATAGGCTAAAAGGATATGTAAAATATTTAAGACACGCATTGAGCGAGAAGTAATGGATACATCAGCGGTTTGTGCAGAAGTACCGATCACATAACTAAAATATAGAAATTCAGGATAGGTTGGTTCAGGTGTTTTGGGAAAATCCAATCCGCCATCTTGATGCTTTGCCACAGCCAAATAAAAATCATGTGCATAATGAATGGCAAACACAGTATGCATAAATAACCATGCGAAAATAATGGTCAATATCGCCAAGCTCAAATGCCCAAATTTAAACATTGTATTACTGGGCATATGTGAGAGTTCAACCACAATTGCAATGAAGCACATCACTAAAGCAAAGATGACCAAAAGTAAAATAATCCACTTACTGGCATCCTGTTGTTGGGCTCGCTTGAGAATGTGGGTTTGATGGGTTGCCCATAAAGTCTTCATGGTCAGTACTAGATAGATCATGATTGCGATATTCCAACCGAATAACAATTTGGTTGACCATGCCCAATCTGTACTTAGCCCCAATACAGCATAAACCACAAAAGTGATAAGAAAAGTAATAAAAAAATAGGGACGAGATTGAATCCCTGTACGAATATGATGAAATGTCGATATCGCCACAATCATTCAGCCTTTACTATCATTGTTATGATTATTCAGAAATATCTTAACTGAAATAGCATCAGATGATGAGACTTATGTTGTCGTTCTTGATTAAAGAAAGTGAAAAGCTTCTAACACTTTGGAGGATATTTTTCTCTAAAATGAGAAATATATGCGATTGAAAGTAACTTATTCAAGTGTATTTGTTGCTTTCAACGATGAATAAGTTTCGCTGTTTGTAAGCAAGAGAATGTCTTAAGCACTCTATGTGATGAATCATGTAAATACAGCATGAATTTATTCCATAGCAACATTTAATTGTCTATACGGTTGATATCAAGATGGAACGTTTTTGTCAGTAACGCCATAAATTTTTGTACTGCAACAGCGTGGGTAAGTTTCTTATAGCTGACATATAAGTCTAAATAAGGAAGTTCAACATCTAATGGACGAATGACGGTATTACTCATTGCCAATGGAGCGATATAGCCAGGCACAATACTACAACCGAGCCCCATACCCACAGAATTGATATGAGATAAAATATTGTCTACTTTTTGCACAACATTAAATTCAATATGATGCTGCTTCGCAAAGTCTAAAATAGAATTGTGTAATGTACCTGATGGCTCTTCCGCAGGAATCACAAAATCAACGCCATTGAGTGCTTTTACTGGAATACGCTCGTATTGTGCCAGTGGATGGTCTTTAGGCAAAATAAAAATGAGTGGTTCACGCAATACAAATTTACTTTCGATTGTATCATTATGAAAATTATGCCGAGTAAAGCTGATATCCAAATCACCTTTTTTGATGGCACGTATTTGTTCGTGATTGTCTAAGCTGAGTAGCTCAATCTTTAAATCAGGGTTTTGAACTCTGAGATTGGGCAACACATAAGGGAAGACTTTCATTTCAGCAACAGGTACAAAACCTATGCGTAGTAATTGTTGTTTTGCCTTAGAAACTTGTCGGGCCATGGCAACAGCCTTATCTGCTTGTGCCAAGGTGAGACGTGCTTGCTCAAGAAAAACAGCACCTTCTTCTGTCAGTTCGACTTTCCGTTTGGTTCGATGCAATAGTTTGACACCGACATCTTCTTCAAGATCTTTGATTTGTTGGCTGAGTGAGGGCTGTGCAGTATAAAGCCTCAATGCTGCTTTACTGAAGTTCAGCTCTTCAGCCACAGTAATGAAGTATCTTAGGTGTCGTAATTCCATATAACTCGTCCAAAGAATAATCCAAAAAAAGTCTTATTAAGATTTTGCAAGAGTATAATCGATAAACAATGATCAGGTGAAGATGGTTATAGTATTTAGAAAATAAATGGATTATTAAAACCCATAGATATTTCAATATAGAAAATCCTCTTTTAAATAATTCTTAAAATATATTAATGAACAGCAATTCAATATTTAATTATTATTCTTTTAACTACAGCTTTTTTGAGCTTAATACCGTATGAGATGATCTAGATTTATCTCATACGGTATCCAGGCTTTATCGTCTTGATTACTTTTTCAGTTTCAAATGCAAAATTGGAAAGGGATTACCTTCCGCATCAAGTTCAGAGCGCGCCATTTGTTGAAAATTATGTTTAAGATAAAACTCTAAAGCGCGAGTATTTTGTTCATTGACATCCACTTCATCCGCACCTAATTCAAAAGCTTTTTGAATCAACAGTGAGCCAATACCTTGATCAAAAAAAATAGGGTTTACAAATAGCATTTCAATTTTTTTATAAGCTAGCCCCATAAAACCTGCAATTTGCTGTTCGCGTTCCACATGAAACAATTTTACATGGTCAAAGTAATGGTGCTGAATGATTAATTCTTTAATTTGCAGAATATGTTGTTCATTTAAAAAATCATGTGTTGCACGTACAGATGCCTCCCAAATTTCTAATAATTGTGGGTGGTGCTTTGAATGAGTCATTAGAATAGGGGTTAAATCAGATTGCATAAAAAGATTCACTCAATTGTGAAAAGCAACAAAAAATAAAAATAAATCACAAGTTGTTTGGTTAATATGAGGCAGGATAGGTATAAAAATCAAATTGATGTATTTGATGATAAAAAGCAGGACAATAAATGTCAGATTCCAACAAAATTGTTGTATATGCAGCACTTTTGGGCAATTTAGCAATTGCTTTGGTAAAGTTCATCGCCGCTTATATCACCAATAGTTCTGCTATGTTGAGTGAGGCTGTTCATTCTGTAGTCGATACACTCAATGAAATTTTATTATTGTATGGCTTAAAGAAATCTCAGCAACCTGCAAATTATCAACATCCTTTTGGCTATGGTCGAGAGTTGTATTTTTGGGCATTTATTGTTGCATTGTTGGTTTTTGCATTGGGTGCAATGGTTTCAATTTATCAGGGTATTCAACATATTCGTCATCCAGAAGTTATAGAATCACCTTTGGTGAATTATGTTGTACTTGGATTTGCAATGCTGTGTGAAGGAACTTCGTGGTTTATTGCCTTAAAAAGCTTTAAGAAAATGAAAGGGAAAATGGGCTATTTTGAAAGTTTCCGCCGCAGTAAAGATCCTACGACATTTACAGTGCTTTTTGAGGATTCTGCAGCATTGATCGGCTTGATCATTGCCTTTGTTGGTATATTCTGCGCACAACAGTTTGATTTACCTATACTGGATGGTATTGCTTCAATATTGATCGGTGTGGTTCTTGCAATCTCTGCTTTACTTTTAGCCAGAGAGACGAAAGGACTACTGATGGGTGAAACTGCTGATCCAAAACTGCGTCATAATGTATTAGAAGTTGCTCAGGAAGATCCTGCCGTATATTCAGCAAATGGTGTATTGACTGAACAAATGGGTGCTCATCAGGTGATTGCATCATTAAGCTTAGAGTTTAAAGATGGTTTAACTTCTGATGAGATTGAAGCCTGTGTCAACCGAATTGAAGTAAAGATTAAAAGTATTCATCCCGAAATCGTGGCATTATTTGTCAAGCCACAAACACAGCAAGTTTGGCTTGAAAGAATGAAAGGGCGTTTAGAGTAATCATGTCGAAACAAGAGCCAATCGTCCGTTTGGATGATAAAACGGTACAAGACCATACAATGCAAGAAAAGACAATTCAATCTGAGCATATACAGCAATTGCATTATCGAATTGATACTGAAAATTGTTTGTCACACACCTGGTATAAACCTGTATTTAGTGTAATTGGTTCTAAGCAACACAATGGCGAACGTTTCTTTAATGAAGTACGTAAACCACAAGGTCGTAGCCGTTGGGATCTTATGAAGTGGCTGGGAACACGTAAATCCTATACTTGGAATGTAGACACTCAAAAAGAAGCAGCAGAGTTTTATGCAACTAAGCGGCTACTTCCGCAAAATCGCCAAGAAGTCGATGATCACGATTGGCAAGTCTGGTTTGTAAGTCATGCCACAGTGTTGGTACAAATAGGTCCTTATAATTTCTTAACTGATCCTGTTTGGGCAGATTATGTCAGTCCAAAACATGGTCGTGGTCCAAAACGCGTTATTCCTGCAGGAATTGCTTTAGAACAACTTCCAGAAATTCATGCTGTTTTATTGAGTCATAATCACTATGACCATATGGACTTAGCAACATTGAGATGGTTGCATAACAAATTTGCGATGCCGATCTACACGGGTTTAGGCAATGCCAGTTATTTACCTAAAGAATTTCATGTGATTGAAATGGATTGGTGGCAATCTGCACTTTTTAAAAACTTAAAAATCGTTTATACGCCAGCACAACATGGTTCTGGTCGTGGTTTACGTGATCAAAATATTGCCTTGTGGGGTGGATTCTCGGTCGTGTCTGAGCATGGTCATTTCTTTTTTTCAGGCGATACAGGCTATGGACCACATTTTAAAGAAATTCAAAAGCGTTTAGGTGCACCACGTATTGCACTATTGCCTATTGGTGCATATGAACCGCGCGCGTTGATGAAATATATGCACATGAATCCACAAGATGCATTTCAGGCACATTTAGATTTACAAGCTAAACGCTCTTTGGCGATACATTACCGTACTTTCCAATTGACTGATGAAAATCGTGATCAGCCTGAACTTGATTTACAAAAGGCCATGAAGAATTCATCGAAAATGGTGAATCCATTCTATTGCATTCGTGAAGGACGTAAATTGGTGGTCTAACTTATATCAATGGTTGAGATAAAAATGATAAAAATAGCTTTAAGTACACTGTTGTTGAGTTTGACATTCACTTCGGTTGTGGCAAAACCTGTAACAGTTGCAGCAACTGATGCAACAGATTGTGTTTCAGATGAGCTGTGTGCTGTTGCAGAACAGTTGACGATGGCAACATCTGAGAGTTCATCATCTGATGATTCTGAACGGATTAAGCCTCTTCATGAAAAATACGATTTAGACACAGGGGATGAATGGAAATTAATTCATCAGCATGCAGATACCCAATTTTTTGAAAGTATCACCACCATATCTGATGGTAATCAACTTATCCAAGCTTGGGTGAAAAGTGTGAATCCGAAAAAACAATATACAATTAATTATTATCAACTATTATGTAAAGATCGGACATTTACTCGACTGGAACAATTTAAGAGTCGAGATGATCAGGATTATAAACGGGTCAAAAGAGTAGAGCATTATCGTCAAACACAACCTTTTGATCAGGCAGGTGAATTGCTTCCAGTTTTAGAAAAGTTATGTTTATAAATTAAAATGGATGAACTTAATTAGAACATAATATTTATGCCTGATTAAAAAAAGAGGGAGCTGAACAATGAATACAATTCAATGTTTCCTGCTATCACTAGCATTATCTAGCACTGCTTTTGCAGAGAATCAAAATATAAAGATTAATCAAACTGTTTTTGAGTTAAAAAGTGCCTCGAATCAAGATGATGTTGACCTTATCCGTAATGACATTGAACTTTATCGGCATGGCAAAAAACTTTTAACGCATACCTTATATGCAACATCTGGCGACTGTAGTATCACTCAAATCGAAGTAGGTGATTATGCAGTCAAAGATAATCAGATTATTTTTTATAGTTACTGGGCTGCCGCGGATCGACAGGGGATATGGAGTTATCCCTATGGCGTCCGTAAACAAACTTATACTGTAGATGCAAAGGGAAATGTTAAATTAGTAAGTGCGTTACTTTACATTGAAGATGTCATGGATGATCCATTAAAGATAAATCCTGACGAAGGCTATCTGCAATTTCTACATCACCCACCAAAAACCAAGCAACAGCAACGTATATTGAATGATTATGTTCAAACTATGCAAACCCAATATAAAGGGCGTTTTGTTCATGGACAGGAACGGGCTTTGCTAATTAAAGAAGTAAAAACCAGATTGGCGAAACAAATTGCTCGTGAAACTCAGGGATGGAAAGAACAGTTTGGCAACAATGCCCGTATGTAAATTTACGAATGTTTAGCAGTGTCCAAAAGCTGTAATGCAACAATCGACAGTGCAGCCATAGCTGTATTCATGATAAAGGGATTAAAACCCTGAACAAAATAGTGTGGATAAACAACGGCAACCACGACGATAAAGAACAGCATTGCCATGATATTTAAATAATGTAGTACCTTTGATTGTCTAAAAATTAAAAACAATATGCCAAATATGATTTCTCCAACGCCAGAGAGTTGGATTAAGCTTGGAATGCTCAGGAATTGAATCCCTGTAAATTCCCAAAACTGCTGTTCTTCAATGACCTTATATATCACTTTAGGCACCAAGCCTTGATAAATCCATAATACAGCTAAAGTGATTTGAATACTCAATAAGGCATGGCTAATTGCTTGAAGTGGATTCATAAACAACATGTTCCAAAAAATGGTGTTGATGATGTGAAGAAATGAATAGGCATTGATCTGTGGTACCAAATAGGCGATAGCGATTTAAAGCGATTCGGCGATACACAAAGTTTCGGATAAACTTTGGAATTAAATAACCAATTTTTAAAGCAGAAAAAGGAAAGCCTAGTTCTTCAATGACTTTTAAAAATGCTGTAGATTCAAGGCTTGCTTGTCCATTTTTAATCACCAACATGGTGTCAAAGTGTTCAGTGGGCATTTGATAGTAGTTTAAAATGGCTTGACCCAGTGGAGATTGAACGGAAGCCAACTTAAATCTTGCTTGAGTATCATGCTGGATTAAAAACTTTGCCCAAGCATTGCACAACACACAAATTTCATCGAATAAGATAATGTCATATTGTTGAATGATCTCTTCAATTTTCTGTTGCATGTTTTCACTCTAGATGGGAGCTTTTTTTCAATATAGTTGATTTATGGACAATAAAAAACCACCCGAAGGTGGTTTTTCATGTTTCTATCAATTATAGAAAACCAGGATGACCTTTTGCAGGATCACTGTCTCGAGCAGCTTGCGCATCGGCAACGCTGAGCCCTAATGCTTTTGCAACACCTTCGCCATATGCAGGATCACATGCATAGCAGTTACGAATATGACGATACTTGATGAAGTCTAAGGCATCGCCCATTGCACCCGCCGTATTGTCAAACAAAGCTTGTTTCTGTGTATCATTCATTAAGTTGAACAAGGCACGCGGTTGGCTAAAATAGTCTGCATCATCCTGACGGAAATCCCAATAATCGGCATCACCACTGATTTTTAATGGAGGTTCTTTAAACTCAGCCTGTTCTTGCCATTGACCAAAACTATTCGGTTCATAGTGCGGTAAGCCACCATAGTTGGCATCTACACGACCTTGACCATCGCGATGATTGGAGTGGACAGGGCAACGTGCAGCATTGACTGGGATCTGTTGATAGTTCACACCAAGACGGTAACGTTGCGCATCTGCATAGTTAAAAAGTCGTGCTTGTAACATGCGGTCAGGTGAGACGCTGATTCCTGGCACTAAATTACTTGGTGCAAATGCTGACTGTTCAACATCTAAAAAGAAGTTTTCAGGATTTTTATTCAGCTCAAATTCCCCAACATCAATCAATGGATAATCTGCATGTGGCCAAACTTTGGTGAGGTCAAATGGATGATAAGGAACTTTTTCTGCATCAGTTTCTGGCATGATTTGAACTTGAAGTTTCCACTTTGGAAAGTTGCCATTTTCAATTGAATCGAATAGATCACGCTGGTTACTTTCGCGGTCTTTTGCTACGACTGCTTCAGCTTCGGCATCAGTTAAATTTTCAATACCTTGTTGTGTACGGAAATGAAATTTCACCCAAAAACGTTCGTTGTTTGCATTGATGAAGCTATAAGTATGACTACCGAAACCATGCATATGACGGAAGCTTTTCGGGATACCGCGATCAGACATTACAATCGTAACTTGATGCAACGCTTCTGGTAATAATGTCCAGAAATCCCAGTTATTGGTTGCACTACGTAGATTGGTTTTAGGATCACGTTTTACGGCTTTATTTAAGTCAGGGAATTTACGTGGGTCACGCATGAAAAATACAGGGGTATTGTTTCCGACAAGGTCCCAGTTACCTTCTTCCGTATAGAATTTTAATGCGAAACCACGAATATCTCGTTCTGCATCTGCTGCACCACGTTCACCTGCGACTGTTGTGAAGCGAGCGAACATTTCTGTTTTCTTACCAATGTGTGAAAAGATTTTAGCGCGTGTGTACTGTGTGATGTCATGAGTGACAGTAAATGTACCAAAAGCACCAGAACCCTTGGCATGCATGCGACGCTCTGGAATTACCTCACGTACAAAGTTAGCGAGCTTTTCATTTAACCATAAATCTTGTGCAAGCAGAGGACCTCGTGCGCCTGCCGTTAAACTATTTTGGTTGTCTACAACAGGTGCGCCAAAAGCAGTTGTTAGGTGGGTGACAGGGCATTTTTTTGAGTCTTGGCTCATTCTATTTCTCCATTTTTAATTAATCATGTATTCATTTTTGAATAGATGGAATAGATAAAGAATATTCGCTATTACATGACATTAACTGTATTTCAAAAACCAATATAGTGAACAATTGTTAAATCTATTTGTCCTTAAATTAAATGATTAATCTTTTAATTTAAGACACAGGGCAGTACTAGATATCTGCTTTAAATACACAGCTTCTATACGAAGCGTTGTGTGCTTTTTTAAAAGAGACAATTACACTTTAAGTTGAACTTTGATATTTGTAAAATTGATAAAAATATTATATTTGATTTGTTTTTGCGATTAAATGGTTGTGCATACCCATTTACAAGCTAGGAAGAATGAATCAATAAATTTTTGCAATATTGAAATCAAAATACAGCTTCAGTTGGGATAGTGGTCTCTTCTTTAAATCTGAAAGTTAAGATAATCCTGTAGAATTTCCTATAAAACATAAGATATTTCGCCTAAGAAAAGTGAATGGTAAAAATGAAGAGTCATGCGACTATCCTCTTCTTTTTAACTCAGCGATCCTCCCTTATCTGAAATTACGCTGAGTTGCTGAAGGATTTCATTTTCTAAAACTTTCCAATCTTTAAACTCAGGTTCAATCAACAATGTCTGAGAGACAAAACCATAGCAAATCCGTTGTACGTTTAGACTGATCTGTTGGAGTTGTTCATTATCCTGAATAAAAGGTTTAAGTATGTTTTGCCACATCTGTACCATCATGGCATAACTTTTTTGATAAGTTTCTATACTTGAAATCTGCCGTTCTAAGAGAAAAGACTGCGCCCATAAAAACTGTTGAGATTGGATTTGCTCAATCTGAAAATGAATAATTTGCGCTAAATAGTCAGTAAAACTCAAATCTGTGGATAAGTCATATCTGCTTTGTGCATAACTTTTAAGAGTTTCAGCATTGTTTTTAACATGTTGATAGATGGTTAACGCTATCAAATCTTCCTTTTTAGAAAAATACTCATAAAAGGTACCTAAACCAACACCAGCAATATCGGTAATTTCTCGAATGGTAATTTTATGAGCAGGATGTTCATGTAAAAGCCGAACAAAGCTTTCAATCAACGCTTCTTGCGTGATACGAGCCCTTGATTGGCGAGGTTTACGACGTACATTGATTGCAGGTAAAGCCATAAAAATAATCCGAACATCCTTGAAGGTATTTTCTTCTATACTGAATGTAATTGGTTAAAACAACAAGATAGGATTTTCAGGATGAACACTCTACAAAATTGGCAAACCCATGAAATCAGTAACCAGTTTGACGAGTTACAAGCTTACAATCTATTTGAAACAGATCAGGCGTTGCAGGAAATATTGCAACGTTATGGCAGCACAGATCAGCAAAACCTCAGTCAACTCGCGCAGATTGTGGGTTCCACAGAATATTATCAATATGCCGATTTAGCCAATCGCCATACCCCTGAATTACATGCTTTTGATGCTCGTGGTCGTCGTAAAGATTTCTTAGAATTTCATCCAGCATGGCACCAATGGATGAAGCTCAATCGTCAATTTAATACCCATGCTTATCCATTTAATCATCCACAATCGAGTACCAAATGGGTGGATTGGGCAGCACGTTTCTTTCTGAGTGGACAAGTTGAGTGTGGCAATTTATGTCCAAATTCGATGACTTTAGGCAGTATTCCACTCATTCAAAATGAACCTGAATTATGGGCAAAAGTGGGTGAAAAACTATTATCTACTGAATATGATGAACGAGATTTGCCAATTGCTCAAAAAAAGTCAATTTGGTTAGGTATGGGGATGACGGAGAAGCAAGGTGGTTCAGATGTTCGAGCCAATCAAACCATCGCAGTACCTGTTGCTGAATCAGGTCGTGGACAGGCTTATCTACTGACAGGACACAAATGGTTTTTCTCAGCTCCCATGTGTGATGCACATTTAGTTGTTGCGAAAACTGAACAAGATGGTTTGGCGTGTTTCTTTGTTCCTCGTTGGTTGGAAGATGGCACGAAAAACAATATCCATGTGCAACGTTTAAAAGATAAAGTGGGTAATCGTAGTAACTCAAGTTCAGAAGTCGAATTTAAAAATGCTTGGGGCATCATGATCGGAGAAGCGGGACGGGGCATTCCAACCATTATTGAAATGGCAAATTATACGCGCTTGACTTGTTCTGTAGGCTCAAGTGCGATGTTAAGACAAGCATTGGTGCAGTGCATTGCCTATACGCGCCAACGGAAAGCTTTTGGTAAACATTTGGCAGAACAACCTTTGATGCAAGCGGTGTTAGCCGATTTAGCCTTGGAAACGGAAGCAGCCATGCAACTGAGCTTTCATTTAGCGCATTGCTATGAAAATACAGATGAAGTATCACTGGCGTGGAAACGGATCATGACCCCAGCCGCAAAGTTCTGGATATGTAAACGTACTGTTGAATTGACTGGCGAAATGATGGAAGTTTTTGGTGGCAATGGTTATGTTGATACAGGAATTATGGCGCGTATTTTTAAAGAAGCGCCAGTGAACACGATTTGGGAAGGCTCTGGTAATGTGATGTGCTTGGATGTATTACGTGCCATTCAACGTGACCGCGATTCAATTGAAGTCTTATTTAAATCATTGGCACAAGTCGCATCTCAAGATTCAATTCTACAAAATGAATTACAAGCTTTATTTAAATTATTTAATGGCTTACAAGCAGATGAATTGCAATTTATGGCACGTAGCTTAGTCAGCCGATTAGTTATTTTGGCACAGGCTATTTTGCTGAAACAACATGCACCCGATTTTGTTGCAGATGCTTTTATTGCAACACGTTATAGTGCGTTTTATGGAAGGGTGGTTGGAATGCTGGATGCCAAATCGGTAGATGTAGAAAGATTATTAGGCAGAGCTTTTGCCTAATTTCTTTAGCCGTGTAAAAAGGGCATTATTTACATAATGCCCTTCTTTTTAAGCGACTTTTATCAAAGTTCAAACTTAAAATAGGTTATCGGAATTACTTCTGTTTTTTAAGCTTTTTCTTGAGCTTTTTTAATTTACCTTCGTGTTTGGAGATTTTTTCCAAACGTGCTTTGATTTTCTGCTTTAAAGATTTAACTTGCTTAGACATCATGTTACTCCTTAGTTTGAGTATCCGTTGGCTGATATTTTTTGATAAAACTACGGATAAATTTTCTTAACTCACGTGCTGCGCTGGTGTCCATCGTTTCACAGAGTTGTAAAAACTGATCACGCTCAGCACTGTTAATGCGAATTAAGAGTTGCCCATCTTTTTTATTCACCTTTGTCTTTTTGGGTAATTCAGCCATGACGTATATCCCCAAAGGTGATAATCAAAAATGTATATACAATATATATGCATTTTTTAAATTCAGCAAATTTATATTATTGAAAATATTTAACATTTTGTGTTTTATTGATTTTTTTTGTAATTCATCTTTCTTTTGTATTGATAAGTGATTGTTACTAAACCTTTTATTTTTGAATCAAAAAAGATTTGTAAAATAGCAAATCAATCGCAGGTTATAAGTAGATGATTTATCGTTTTAGAACATCATTTGACCATTTACTTGGTTATTTTAGGTAGCGTTTTGCTAAGTGTGTTGCATATGCAAGAAATAGATCTTAAACAAAACCCATTGATTTAAAATGGGTTTTGTTAATTTGAGAAATTCAATATTTCATCAGAAAAATTAATGAGACTTAATCAGCTCAACTCGGCGATTTAAAGCTTTACCATTTTCTGTTGAGTTTTCTGCAACTGGTTGAGTATCACCAAAACCTTTTGCAGTTAATCGATTTTGTTGAATCCCAGTATTATCGGTGAGTGCTTTAACAACAGCATTTGCACGCTGTTCTGAAAGGGCTTGATTGTGTTTTGCATCACCTGAACCATCGGTATGACCATTAATAGTTAATTTGAGTTCAGGATTATTTTTTAACAATTGAATGACTTGTTCTATTTGAGTCTGAGATTCAGGCAAAATATTGGCTTGATCTGTGGCGAAGTTGACCTCGATATTGACCTTATTTTGTTTGTCTAAAGCAGTTTTTAATTGATCAGAATTTAATACTTTTGCTGTAATTTCAACAGGTTTTGTTTCAGCAACCAATAAGCCTGCATTTCCATTTCCTGTTTGAGTAAGTTGAAACCAGATATTCTTATTCGCTTGACGAACTACAAAGGTCTGGGTTGGGTTATTAAAAACATCTCCTAAACCAGCAACATAATCTACTTGGAACTTTTGTGGAAGCTTGTCTAACGCTTGTTGAGGAATTTTACTCATTGTAATTTGCTTGCCCCCCAATTGTTGAATTACATTTTCCAAATTACGTTGTAACTCTAAGAAGCTACCTTCTTTGTAATCCTCATTTTGTTGAATAGCTGCGCTATACAATTGCCCTTCAATGTTTTGAATATGTTGACCTGTCCAAAACGGTATTTTCTCAAAATTTACTTTGGTTGCGTCATGAAACTGATAGCCATTCGGCAAGGAAATATAAGGGAATTGACCGAGCGTAATATTTGAAATTGGAATCTGTGAAAGATCAAAAGTGTTCTGAATAGATTCGGTTTTTACTGTTTCTGAGGCAACAGAACTTGCACTTGATTCGGTTGTTATGACTTCAGCTTTCTCAGGTTTACTACATCCCATTAAGCCGAAGGTTGGAAGCACCAACAAGAGTAGAACACTTGATAATTTTTTTTGATTGAGCACATTATTCTCCAATTTTAACTTATGAACCTATGTTGTATTGAGCATGTTTATATTCAAATTTATGTGCATACTATAGAGAACGGTGTTTAAAATTTATACGTGATTTTTAATTTGATTTGTAAAACTTTAATTGAATTCAAAAGATATCGGCTGGTGAATATAATCAATTTAAGATCAATCTAAAAGATTGTCTCAATATAATATATACAAGGATTAGGCATTAAATAGTGACAAAGCTGATTAATTTAAATACTTGTATTCTGCACAAAAAAGCGTAATATCACAGTCCCACTCATGAGGTGGTAAATCATAAAATAGGTAAATAAAATGGCAAAGAAAAAAGTCATGCCTGAGGTTGTGATTCACAACTTTGTGGCAAAACACATGCACGAAGTCAACAAGAGCCAAGTGTTTGTAGATCGTAAAAAGAATGCAAAACGCGGTTATGATAAACACAAAAAAGGTCGATATTCTGATGATTATCGACCTTTTTTGTGGACTACGATTTTTGCTTAATCTTAAGAAAAATAAGAATTAAATATTCACTAAACGATTTGATTTTACCATGTCAGCTAGACCATGATGTTTAAAATAATACTCCATCCAGCTTTTCACCATCAATGGGTTATTCATTGCCACAACTTCTTCAAGTAGCTTTTCTGCATCACTCATTGAAACGTGACAAATCGCCTTACGTACACGTAAGATATTGCTTGAACTCATCGATAAAGTATTGAAACCCATTGCCATCAGCAGAATTGCAGACAATGGATCTCCCGCCATTTCTCCACAGATACTGATTGGTTTATCGTATTTATGACACTCTTGAACCAAACGTGTTAAAGCACGCAAGATGGACGGGTGAAAGTGTGAGTAAACACTTGAAACACGTGGATTATTACGATCAACAGCCAGCAGATATTGAATTAAGTCATTTGAACCCACTGAGAAGAAATCGACTAATTCAGCAAACTCGCCAATTTGTAAAAGTACACTCGGCACTTCAACCATGATGCCAATTTTAGGCTTGGTAATTTTAACCTGTTCTTCTTCTTGAACGGCAATCCAATCACGCTCAAGTAAATAAAGCGCTTCTTCAACCTCACTGACACTGGTTACCATTGGCAGTAAAATATGAAGATTATTCAAGCCAATGCTGGCTTTAAGCATGGCACGAATTTGCGAAGAAAAAATTTCAGGGTGGTCAAGGGTAAAACGAATGCCTCGCCAACCCAAAGCTGAGTTTTCTTCTTCAATTTGGAAGTAAGGTAAGTCTTTGTCAGCGCCAATATCCAAGGTGCGCATCACCACAGGTTTATTGGCAAAATGGCTCAACTGTTGACGATAAATAGCACGTTGTTCTTCTTCGCCAGGAAAGCGCTCGCGTAACATAAACGGAATTTCAGAACGATAGAGCCCTACACCTTTGGCACCACGTTGAACACCACGAACTACATCAATCATCAAGCCTGTGTTGACATAAAGCTTTACAGCAACGCCATCAGGCGTGATGGCATCTTTGGTTTCGTATTGCTTTAAATCTTTGGCAATTTGCTCTTCTTCTTTTTGAATTTCTTTATATCGTGTACGTAGACGGCGTGGTGGGTTAACAAAAACACGTCCTTGATATGCATCCACGATCATTTCAACATCATCAAGGGTATTGACGGGCAATTCAGTGACACCCACTACAGTAGGAATACCGAGTGCACGGGCGACAATCACCATATGTGAGTTAGCTGCACCTTCAGAGGTGACGATTGCTGCAATCTTATCGACAGGAAGCTCAACTAATGCAGCAGTGCTAATCTCATCTCCGATCAGAATGCTTTCAGAGGTGATTTCCTTATGACTGGTATCACCTTCTTGTAAGGCTGCTAAAATTCGCCGTCCTAAATCTTTGAGATCAGAGACACGTTCTCGTAAATAATCATCTTCCATTTGAGCAAAGAGAGCAACGTGGCGGTCAATCACATGCTTTACAGCGCCTTGTGCCCAACTGCCATCTCGAATAATTTCTTTGATTTCAGTAGGCAAAGCATTTTCATCCAGCATGCGTAAAAACACACTAAACAACGCTCGTTCTTCAGCCATAAGTGAGTCTTGCATTTTGTCATCAAGTGATTGAATTTCTTCACGTACAGAAGCAATCGCATGATCTAAAAGCTTGAGTTCTTCACTAATGTCATCGGCATCACGATCTGGAACAGCCGCAAGGTCCGCGGGAGGATAAAGAATAATGGCACGACCTAGAGCAATTCCTCCTGCACCCGATGAACCTTGGAACGTTTTATAATTAGAGGAGTTACTTGGCTTGCGGAATACGTCAATATTTCCAACAGCATGAGCATGTGCAATAACGCCTGATAGCTGTGCACACAAAGTCACTAAAAAAGATTCCGCTGCTTCACTAAAGTCTTGAGGTTCAGTATTTTGAACCACCATTACGCCCATTACTTTGCGGCGATACATGACAGGTACGCCAAGGAACGAATTATAAATTTCTTCTCCCGTTTCAGGGAAATAGGCGAACCGTTCATGCTTAAATGCATTGTCTAAATTGACAATTTCTTCACGTTGACCGACTAAGCCAACGAGACCTTCACCTAATTGTAGGGAAACATTGCCAACAGACTCCTGATTTAAACCTTTGGTTGCCATGAGTACATAGCGTTGATTACGTTCATCTAACAGATAAATCGAGCATACATCTACATGCATTGCTTCAGAAACTTGATTGACCATGATTTCTAAAGATTCATGCAAACTGACCGATGCATTGATCTCTTGTACAATGCGTCTTAAGGTGTCCAGTTGCATGTTCGACATAGGTGTATGCTCCTAATCTAAGCTATGTTTTAAAGCGTTTTCATCAGTATTATTTATAACAGCACTACTTTGAAAAATCATTCATATTTTTGAAGAAATTTCAGGGGTGTAGTGTGGCATTTGCATACATAACTCCATCATCGCTTTACGATAAACATCTCGTTTAAAATTAACCACTTGACCGAGTGGATACCAATAACTGACCCATTGCCATTGATCAAACTCGGGCGGATCAGAGAGATTCAACTGAATATGTTTCGTTGAAGCTGTGAGTTTGAGTAAAAACCATTTTTGCTTTTGTCCAATACAAATCGGATCGGAGTCCGAACGAATGTATCGAAGTGGCAAACGATAATGCAACCAGTCATCTGTCTGGGCAATTATTTGGACGTGCTCGGGTAAGAGCCCAACTTCTTCACGTAGTTCTCTAAAAAGAGCTTGCTCAGGAGTTTCTCCAAATTGGATACCTCCTTGAGGAAATTGCCATGCATTGTGCCCAATGCGCTTTGCCCATAAAACTTGTCCAATATCATTTGCCAAAATGATCCCGACGTTGGGTCGGAAACCTTCTGAGTCGATCATTTGGCTACCTAAAATTTGTTAATTTCATCTGACTTTATATATGGGGACTGACACTCTTTTGTCCAACTCGATAAAGTCAAAGTAATAATGTTGTAAAATTGCTATGATCTTAACGAATTTCTATCGACTAGCGGTGATAGATTTACAATTTTTTTCTTAAATTTCAGTTTAAACGAGTATTTTCATGAAATTGGCGCTGTTTGACTTAGATCACACCTTATTAAATACAGATTCGGACCATTCTTGGGGAGAGTTTTTGGTCAATGAAGGCTTGGTCGATCCAGTTCGCCATCGTGCGATGAATGATCAGTTTTATGAAGATTATAAAGCAGGGCAACTTGACCCGATTGCTTATAATGAGTTTGTTTTTGAGTTTTTGACTCAACATGATAATGACTATTTAACTGAATTACATCAGTTGTTTATGAAAAAAGTCATTCGCGCACAAATGCGCCCGAAAGGCTTTGCTGCGATTCAAAAACACAAAGATTTAGGGCATGCTTTAGTAGGGATTACAGCAACTTCTGATTTTATCACTGCGCCTATTTTTCGTGAATTTGGAATTACTGAAATTATCGCAACCAATGCAGAAGTTAAAAATGGACAATACACGGGCAAAGTCACCAATATCCCATGTTATCAAAAGGGCAAATTAGCACGTTTGGATCAATGGCTTGAGGGACGTGATGTGACTGAATCCTGGGCATATTCAGATTCGATCAATGATCGCTTTTTATTGGAGTATGCAGATCATGCGATTGCGGTAAACCCCGATGATCGTTTAGAAGTGTTAGCCAAAGCACAAGGTTGGGATATTCAGGATTGGTCGATCTAATCCAGCTTGTTCGTTATCAGCAGCACTTCGGTGCTGTTTTTTTATAAAAATTTAGTAAAAATACAGCAGCAGAGTCTGTCATTTAAAACCCAGCAACAGTAAAAAAATACAGCATGATTTATAATAAAAAGGTAACTTTTGAGCTAGATTTATGATTGATTTGCAGCGTTATTCAAGCAATGTATTCGGTCCAATCCTGTTCAAATCACTGAATAGAAAATGCTGAATGGGTTGCTAAATTTGATCTGTTCATCAATTGTAAATATTTTTATAAATGAATATTTTGTGCTTCATTTTCAGTGTAAAAATGCTATGTTGAGCTGAGAACTTTTAAAACTGATGGAGATTATATAATGAGCCAGACACGTCCAAGAATGACCAATTTATTTGAACAACTTGGTTTAGACTCTAGCGAAGAAGCAATTCAAAATTTTATTGAAAATCATCAGTTAGATGCCGACACATTTTTGACTAAAGCTGAGTTTTGGACCGATGCACAACGTCAGTTTTTAGATGAAAAATTGAGTTCTGATGGGGAGTGGACAACCATTGTTGACCAATTAAATGAGTCTTTGCATGAAGATTCAGTCAAATAAGGCTGGGGATATTCTCAATCTAAATAAAGCGCTCATTATTCAAATAATCAGCGCTTTATTTTTTCTTATTTCATCATTTCAATTAATTCCTGAACAGCTCTGGATTGAGTACGTGCAGGATGCCAAACCATTCCCAATTGACGGTTCATCTCGAAATGAAGATCCAACTGTTGTAAATCTTGATTGAGCAAGGTTTTGGGTAAAACAGACCAACCTAAACCGATTGAAACCAGCATGCGAATAGATTCTAAAGGGTTGTTACTCATGGTGGTTTTAGGTTTTAAGCCTTTCTTTTCAAACTCAGCTAAGGTGATCTGACTGGTATACGTCTGTGCAGCTGGCAATAAACTTGGATACTCAATTAAATCTTCAAGTTTAAGATTTCTTTTTTGCGCCAAAGGATGAAAAGGAGCCACAACAAAAACCAAAGGATCATTCCAGATGGTGATGTAACTTAAACGTTCATCTCCCTGAGGAGGCAGGGTTAAAAAAGCAAGTTCCAAGTCGCCTGCCAGCACTTGTTCATGCGCTTGTTCAGAGTCGACAAAATGTACATCCAGTTTAACTTCTGGAAAGAGTTGTACATATTTTTTTAAGTGCTGTGGTAAATGATGTAAACCAATATGATGACTGGTTCCAATTTTGAGTTTTCCTCTTACTTCACCTTGCTCATGGCTGAGGGTATGGTGAATATCCCCTAATTCATTGAGCCAATTTTTTACTTTGGGCAGTAGTGAATGTGCTGCATGTGTTGCTTGAACACCACGTCCTGCGGATTCAAATAGTTTGACACCAAAATATTCTTCTAGACTGTGTATCCGTTTGGTCACAGCAGGCTGGGTAATAAATAGATGTTCTGCTGCCATCGAAATAGAACCAGTTTCCATAACTTTGACAAAAGCTTCAAAAGCAGCGAGATTCATGATCTTTCCATCCATAAAGAATTTTTATGCTTATTTCATTATTGAGAAGTTTTAAGAATTAATCAAAGTAATTTTCACTTTTTTTTCGATTTTGGCTATTGTGATCTGTGCTTGGTTACAATGATAAAACTTTCATACAGGTTTAAACTGTACACAGCTAAGTTGACTGATTTATAGTGTGACAATAAAAATAATCGAGGAAATATTATTTGACTCAACCTACTCGAAGCACCATTGATGACTTTCAACAACGCGCTCGTGACACATTGCCAATATCTTGGGGAAGATTTCTTGTGATTATGCTGATTCTCGGGGGAATCAGTTTAGTATTGTTATATTTCTTCCAAATTTATTTTCTTGCCATTCTTGTCGGCATCATCGGTATATTTTGGTTGAGAGCACGCATACACAGACTACGAAAAATCCGCGCATGGAATGATTTTAAAATTCCTGCTGAAGTTTGGCGGGTATTTAAACAGCGACATCCCAATATTGCGACATCATCATATCCTTATATTGAAGAGGGTTTTAAAGATTATTTAGCGATTCATCTTTTGCGTAAAGATGCGTATGCTATGCCTTCTCATTCTGTAGATGCCTTATGGCATGTATTAATTGAAGAGTTTGATACATTTTATCGAACGATGTGCCTAAACTTCTTAGGTTATGAATTAATTCATCAACCCCATGATCCACTACCGACAGAAGCACAAAGAGCCTCTCAAAAAAAACAATTGCTCAATACATGGCAAAGTACATGCCATTTACATGGTTTAAATCCAGAAAATACTCAAGTTTTACCGAGATTGTTTCAAGTCGATGGTCATATTCGTTGGGAAAAAGGACTGATTTTTAGTTTGCCGTTCATGCTTGGAATGTATAGTCAAATGATGAGCTCCACATCAGACGCTTCTTCTACAGCCACGACATCCTCTTGTTCATCTTCAACCTCGTCATGTTCTTCAAGTTCCTGTTCTGGTTCGAGTTCTTCACATGATTCTGGACACTCTCATAGTTCAGACTCTTCATCTTCTTGTAGTAGTTGTAGTAGCTGTGGAGGTGGTGGTGATTAACACCTCCCGCTACAGTCAATTTATCTAAACTTTCACTTCTGTTCTTTGAGCAATTTTTTGATCTCTTTTATTCCAGACTTTTTCATGGAAAAAGAATGCAAAAGCTTGAACTGTAGGTTCGAGTAGACTTAATGTCACAGCCATCCAAAAGTTACCTGTCACCACATAAGCAACCAACATTGCGACAGTAATGTGCATGATGTAGTAGCTTAATGTTTTCTTGAAAACGCGTTGATTGTTTTGTAAGAAGTTTTGGATATTTGCCACGAGGTTCACCACTTATTGATTCATTATTTAAATAATAATCATTATCAATTGTAACGTAAAAAGGTTTTTTTGACTCATGCTGATTGGATTTCTAAATAAACAATAAAGAATAATTGAAAAGAGGTTGTTAACCGCCTAGATTAAGGTGAAATAAATCGATGCTCACTTTTATCATTCTATTTAAAAGTTCTGGGAAAAGTGAAAGTTAGATCATGGTGTAATCGGTGATCTAGCAAACTGATTTCATTGGAGAGCTAGGGGGGATGAGGATTAAACTTTTAACTTCATTTATGCTTATCTACAATGAATCTTTGAATTTTGATCATGCCTATTATTTGAAAATATGATTTTTTGAGCTAAAAAATAGAGCATGATTTCAAGTCATTTATCTGGCAAAGAATGATATGGAAATAGTTTTAATGGATTCCAAAAAGTTTTTAAACTGATAAAAATGATAAATTAGATTTATGTAAAAACGTGGTTATAATCGACATTAATGAAAGAATTACCCAGTCCAGTGGAGCACATCGACATGGCAGGCGAAAACCAAAAAGCAAAAACCTTATATGATAAATTATGGGATGACCATTTAGTAAAACAACGAGATGATGGCTCTGCATTACTTTATATCGATCGTCATCTATTGCATGAAGTAACCTCTCCTCAGGCGTTTGAAGGTTTGCAGCTTGCTGGGCGTAAACCATGGCGTTTGAGTGCCAATGTCGCGACTCCTGACCATAACGTACCCACTTCAACCAAAGAACGTTCTGAAGGAATTGCTGGAATTGAAGATGACACTTCACGTATCCAAGTTCAAACTTTAGATGATAACTGTAAAACATTTAATGTGGTGCAATTTGACATTAATGATATTCGTCAAGGGATTGCACATGTGGTTGGTCCAGAGCAAGGTTTGACTTTACCAGGAATGACGGTGGTATGTGGTGATTCACACACAGCCACACATGGTGCATTTGGTTGTTTGGCACATGGAATCGGAACTTCAGAAGTAGAACATGTATTGGCAACACAATGCTTAGTTCAAAAGAAAATGAAGAATATGCTGGTTCGTGTCGATGGTACATTGGGTCAAGGTGTGACGCCTAAAGATGTGGTGTTAGCCATTATTGGTAAAATTGGGACTGCTGGCGGTACAGGTCATGCGATTGAATTTGGTGGTCAAGTCTTCCGTGATATGTCGATTGAAGGTCGTATGACGGTGTGCAATATGGCTATCGAAGGCGGTGCGCGTGTCGGTATGGTAGCTGTTGATGAAAAAACGATTGAGTATGTAAAGGGTCGTCCTTATGCACCACAAGGTGAGCAATGGGATGCTGCTGTAGCTTATTGGAATACTTTGCATTCTGATGATGACGCACACTTTGATACAGTTGTGGTTTTAAATGGTGAAGAAATTGAACCACAAGTGTCTTGGGGAACCTCTCCAGAAATGGTCATTCCAGTCTCTCAAGCGGTTCCAACTTTAGAACAAGCCAAAGATGACGTGCAACGTAATGACTGGACTCGTGCTTATCAATATATGGGTTTAAATGCTGGTCAGGCGTTGGCAGATATTCAATTGGACCGTGTTTTCATTGGTTCTTGTACCAACTCTCGTATAGAGGATATTCGTGCAGCTGCTGCTGTAGCCAAAGGTAAAAAAGTGGCTTCAAGTATCAAGCAAGCGATGGTTGTACCGGGTTCTGGTTTAGTGAAACAACAAGCAGAAGCTGAAGGTTTAGATAAAATCTTGATCGAAGCTGGATTTGAATGGCGTGAGCCGGGTTGCTCGATGTGTTTAGCGATGAATGCGGATAAGTTACAGCCTGGCGAACACTGTGCATCAACTTCAAACCGTAACTTTGAAGGTCGTCAAGGGAATGGTGGTCGTACTCATCTGGTGAGTCCAGCAATGGCAGCAGCTGCGGCGATTGCAGGTCATTTTGTCGATGTTCGTTCATTCTAAGCTGGGTTAAGGAGCAAACTATGAAAACTTATACCGTTGAACAAGGTATTGTTGCACCATTAGACCGTGCCAATGTTGATACAGATTTAATTATTCCAAAACAGTTTTTAAAATCGATTAAACGTACGGGTTTCGGTGACAATTTATTTGATGAATTGCGTTATTTGGATGAGGGTTATCCTGGGCAGGATAATGCTAAGCGTCCTAAGAATCCAGATTTTGTTTTAAACCAGCCGCGTTATCAAGGTGCATCTGTTTTAATATCTCGTGCAAACTTTGGCTGTGGTTCAAGTCGTGAGCACGCGCCTTGGGCATTGGAAGAGTTCGGTTTCCGTACAGTGATTGCACCAAGTTATGCAGATATCTTTTTCAACAACAGTTTTAAAAATGGCATGTTGCCAGTAATTTTGTCTGAAGAAATTGTTGATCAATTATTTAAAGAATGTGCTGCTACTGAAGGCTATCAGCTCACGATAGATTTAGAAGCACAGGAAGTCCGTACACCAAGTGGTGAGGCATTCAAATTCGAAGTAGATCCATTCCGCAAGCACTGCTTATTGAATGGTTTGGATGATATTGGTTTGACTTTACAGGCAGCAGATGAAATTCGTGCTTATGAAGAAAAAACCAAGCAATCACGTCCTTGGGTATTTGCTGAAATTCAAGGTTGATTTTCAGTGAACATTTTACTCGTAGCGTGAATGCCTAACTCTTGCTAACATGCAAAGCATAACAAAATGAATGTTGGCTCGGTAATGCAAGGGTTGGGGTTGAGCGATGACTAAGTTTTTAGTTCGTGGTGTTTTAATCAGTTTGACAGGTTTAATCTTGAGTGCATGCCAATCAGCACAAATGGTTGATTTGGTTCGTATTAAACAAGCTGAAAAAAATCAGATGAGCCAAAATACAGTTTCAGTTTATTGCTCAGGTGCAGAGCATTGTGAATTTGCGCGATTAAATGATTTGATTATCATGCAGGAAAATACACAGCGTGCGAATCGTAAAGCCATTGATAAAGGTTATCTAAAGCTCACAGGTAAGCCTTTAGATCAAATTGGTGTGTATTTAACGATTCCACCGCAGCAATATGAAATGGTGGTTCGGTTCTATCCAATTACCAAAGATCATGCTGAAGTTTTTCATGTGATTCATGATTTTAAAGCAAATCAAAAATATACATTTAAAATGTATCGCCAAAGATCACAGGGTGCAGGAAGCTTATTGAATGTTTCCTCACCAACACCACTCTGTGTCGATATGCTTCAAGAAACTCGAACAATTCGCCGTTTCTGTCGTCCTCATAATGCAGTGACAGGGGTGAGCGAATTTGTTGAGCAAAAAATTTAATCTCAAATCAGTATAGATGCTGAATAAAAATGGAACTGCAAATGTCTAAACAAATTTTGATTTTGGCAGGTGATGGTATCGGTCCAGAGATCGTTGCCGCTGCTGAAAAAGTACTTACACGTGTCAATGAAAAATTTAATTTAGGTTTAACATGGGAACATGGTTTATTGGGTGGTGCTGCAATTGATGCTCACGGTGAACCTTATCCAGCAGTCACAGCAGAACAAGCAAAAAAAGCAGATGCAATTTTACTCGGTGCAGTCGGTGGTCCAAAATGGGACACGATTGAGCGCTCGATCCGCCCTGAACGTGGTTTATTAAAAATTCGTAGTGAATTAAACCTATTCGCAAACTTACGTCCGGCAATTCTTTATCCACAGTTGGCAGATGCTTCAAGCCTTAAGCCTGAAATTGTCGCAGGCTTAGATATTCTGATCGTTCGTGAACTCACAGGTGGTATCTATTTTGGTCAGCCGCGCGGTATTCGTGAGCTCGAAAATGGTGAGAAGCAGGGTTATAACACCGACGTCTATGCAGAGTCTGAAATTAAGCGTATTGCGAAAGTTGCTTTTGAAATGGCGAATTTACGCGGCGGTAAAGTCTGCTCGGTGGATAAAGCCAACGTTCTTGAAGTGACTGAGCTTTGGAAACAAACCGTCACTGCATTGAAAGAACAGCACTATCCAAATATCAATCTTTCACACATGTATGTAGATAATGCAGCAATGCAATTGGTACGTGCACCAAAGCAATTTGATGTGATTGTTACAGGTAATTTGTTTGGTGATATTCTTTCAGACGAAGCTGCGATGCTCACAGGTTCGATTGGTATGCTTCCATCTGCATCTTTAGATGAAAATGGCAAAGGGATGTACGAACCATGTCATGGTTCTGCACCTGATATTGCTGGTCAAAACGTGGCGAATCCGCTGGCAACAATTCTTTCTGTCGCAATGATGCTTCGCTATACCTTCCGTGAAGAAATGGCTGCAAAAGCAATTGAAGATGCTGTAGGGCAAGTGTTGGACCAAGGTTTACGTACAGGCGATATTATGTCGGAAGGGATGACCAAAGTAGGTACTGCTGAGATGGGCACAGCTGTGGTTACAGCGATTGCTTAAGTCTAGATTTTAGATCACTTTCAAAAACACAGCCTAGGCTGTGTTTTTTATTGCTTTGTGATCAAATACATTTAACAGGCTCTCCCCATATATTCAACGGACTCGGCAATATCATTGTTTAATTTAAAGCTGACTTTGCAATTAAAGTTAACATCGTAACTCGGTGTGCTTGCCGTGTCATAGCGAATGACAGGCATTCCCATTGCATTTGAGCCGATCGTTGCATTGCTTCCTGTCATCGGGATATTGATAGGGCGAAGGATGGTATATGTTAATGTGTCATTGGTGGTTTGGATATGATCACTGACTTGATAACCTAAAGCTTTAAAGTTTAGTCCGGCTTGTATTTCAGCGCTGGATTTACCAATAAACTGTTGTAAATATTGATCTAAATTTGCAGGTCGGGTATCAACACTCTGACAGCCTGCAATACTGAAAGCGATCGAAACAAATGTAGAGGTGTATAAATATTTTTTCATCAGCTTCACCCAATCAAGTGAGAGTTTGATTTGAAACGCTCTATGCAATGAGTTTAATCAATCTACAAGCAAGTGTCTGTAGACAGATTGCGAAGTTGGATTGAACCCCTAAGCTTAAATTTGAAATGCGATTAAGGGAAAAGTGACGAAGATGTTGAAAATACACCACAAATAATTAGAGGCAGTGTAAAAATGAGAATTTTACGGATAATTATAAATTGATGACATGCGACGTATGGCAATCAATAAACAGATTTAACAATAGATTTTAGCGTCAGGAACGTAATAACTAGACAATAACAATGTATCGTAAGCCAGATGGTATATTGTATAGATATTGAAAAAGCCACCTAATAGTGGCTTTTGCTTACACTAAAACTTAGCGTGCACGATAAGTAATACGACCCTTAGTTAAGTCATAAGGTGTCATTTCTACTTTTACATTATCGCCAGTTAAAATACGAATATAGTGTTTACGCATTTTACCAGAAATGTGAGCAATCACTTCGTGACCGTTTTCTAAACGTACACGGAACATAGTATTAGGAAGCGTTTCGGTGACAACGCCTTCGAACTCGATAAGTTCCTCTTTATTGGCCATAGCCTACCTGATGATCAAATTGGAAAGGCGCAAATTATAGGCAATTTTTTATAGAAAAACAAGATTATTCGGCATGGGAAGGTGGCAGATGACTTGAAAATAGGCGAACATATTGTTAAACAATTTCTACAAAAAAAAGCGGATAAATATTGTCAGTTCGGTCAATCGACGGTAATCTAAATCAAAGGTTTTAAGTATAAATGAATAACATACAAGGAAGGGCACTGCGTGAGCCAGCTAACTGATGCTTCGGTTGTTTTACGATTAGGCTATCAAGCGATCCGTCGTGCAGGATTGCCGACAGAAGAAATATTATCAAAGGCAGGCGTGGCATTGGGTCAGGTTGATCAAAATGCACGAACGCCATTAAATGCACAATTTGCATTTTGGGTGGCTGCCGAGGAAGTCAGTAACGATCCAGATATTGGTTTACATCTCGGAGAACATTTACCCCTTTATCGTGGGCAGGTGATTGAGCATTTATTCATTTCAAGTGAAAACTTTGGTGAAGGGCTCAAACGAGCACTTGCGTATCAACGTCTGATCAGTGACGCTTTCCATGCGAAGTTGGTGGTTGATGACAATGGACGTTGTTATTTAACCAATGGTGAACAACCCTGGGGCGAAAATATTGTCAACCGTCATTTTTCTGAGTGTGCCATTTCGGGGATTTTACGCTTCTTTAAATTCATTACTGAAGGACGCTTTGAACCGATCTACATTGATTTTAACTTTTCTCAAGGTGCTTCAGATGGTGAGTATTATCGTGTGTATGGCTGTCCTGTAAGTTTGGGGCAAAAAGAAACACGGTTGTATTTTGATCCTTCAATTTTAGACTATCCATTGTGGCAAGCTGAACCAGAGCTGTTACAGCTACATGAGCAGTTGGCAATTGAAAAACTTCAAGAATTGGCACGTTATGATTTGGTTGGCGAAGTTCGCCGAGCAATTGGTTCAACTTTGGAGAGCGGTGAAACAACCTTGGAAACAGTGGCGGCTCAACTGAGCATCACCCCTCGTCGGTTACGCACCCAATTGTCAGAAGCCAATACCAGTTTTCAGCAAATCCTTTCAGATTACCGTTGCCGTTTAGCCAAAAAATTATTGGCGAATACCAATGAAAGTGTTGAGCGTATTGTATATCTCACAGGTTTTTCTGAGCCAAGTACGTTCTATCGTGCCTTTAAACGTTGGACCAATGAAACACCTGTTGAATATAGAAAACGTAAACAGCGTTAAGTGCAACGTTTTAATTATTGAGAAATTTTAAACTGCTTTCTGGATAAAAAATCCTTCAATTGTGAAGGATTTTTTATCTCATTTGGAAAAGAGTTATTCGGGCATATTTAGCCAATGTGGTCCTAGAGGTGGTCGCGGTAATTCAAACTGTTCTGGATAATCTGCATGAATGAAATATAGACCGTCAGGAGGGGCTGTAATCCCAGCGGCTTTACGGTCTTGTGCGGCAAAAATTTCGTCAATGTGATCAATTTCATACAAGCCCTGACCAATTTCAAGTAGACAGCCCATAATGTTGCGAACCATGTGATGCAAGAAGCCATCAGCCTGAATATCCAGAACCAAATAATTGCCATGACGAATTAAACGACAGTGTTTAACATGGCGTACAGGTTGATTGGATTGACATGCCGCAGCACGGAAACTTTCGAAATTATGTGTTCCTTCAAATTTTTGCGCGGCTGCAATCATCTTATCGACATCAAGTGGATAATAAGCATGGGTAACTTGCTTGTGTAATAAAGCAGGGCGATTCGCTGATTGATAGACAACATAGCGATAACGACGTGCTTGTGCCTTAAAACGAGCATGGAAATCACGATCCATCTCTTTGATCCACTGGATAGAAATATCTTTGGGTAATTGGCTATTAGATCCCATTAACCAGCCACGCATGGGACGAATCGCATTGGTATCAAAGTGAGCAACCATATTGGTGGCATGGACACCTGCATCGGTACGACCCGCACCGTGTAAGATAATGGGTTCATCCGCGATGGTGCTTAGTACTTTTTCCATTGTCTCCTGAATACTACGTACGCCAGGCTGTTGAGTTTGCCAACCTTTATATCGAATGCCACAAAACTCAATACCAATTGCAAAGCGTTGCATAAATACCTCTATTCAGGATGATCATACCAATGGTCATGCCATTGTTGCGAAGTTGGGTATTGTAAATAAATTTTTAGAATTTTGGCATAAAGATCTGCTTGACTGAGTGCATCACTGACTAAAATTTTTGAGTCCTGAATCCATTTGCTAATCGCATAACGTTGATCCATACCGCCTAGAGGGACTTGAGTTGATAAAATAATTTGGCAACCTTTGGCTTGTAAGTTTTTAAAACTTTGGATAATCATTTCATTAACCGCTAAATTTCCAACACCATAAGCCTGAATCACTAAGAATTCTGGAGGCTGTTGAATGAGGCTGTTGAGATTATTTTCAAACTGTAATAATTCAGTGGGTACCATCATCCAATTCACGATATTTAATGATTTGGCTTTTTCAATATGGGATAGCTGGATTTGAATAACAGTTGAATCATGATCAATAGGTTCTTCCGCTTTTAAGCCTCTGAATGCGTCCAAAGCAGTACTATGGGTTTTTAACGCAGTACGAGCATGCATCACTTGATGGAAGAATGTGAGATAAACACCTACAGGTAACTTGGTGATGGCATCGAGTGCTGTATTTAAATTATCAATCGCATCGGTAAAATCACGTGTGTCATCGCCTTGAAGATTGAGTAAAGGATATTGGCTTCCTGTAAGAATGACATGGCATGATTCAGCGAGGAAACGAGATAAAGTTGCAGCAGCATAGCTGAGGGTATCAGTCCCATGAATCACAACAAAATGTTCAAAATTTTGTAGTTGTAAGCTTTGAATTTGTTGAATCAGCATTAACCAATCAATTGCAGTACATGCACTACTGTCTTTAATACTGGGCGCTTTAAAGCATTCAATTTTCAGTTGAGGTGGGAGAATCCGTTTGAGCTGTGGAATGAATTCATCTTCAGGCATGGGAGCTAAAGGCTCACCAATACACCCAAAAGTTCCACCCATGTAAATTAAAGCAATTTTTTTGTTCATAATAAAAAGCAGCCATGAATGACTGCTTTATCTTAAATCGCTTAGTGATGTCTGACAATTCGTATTATCAAATTGCAACAGACAATAACCTCATCAAGCGATTTGGTTCAGTAAATTTTGTGATTGTTGGCGTTGCTCAGCCGTATATACAGACTCATCCTGTGACAATAATGCACGTGCTGAAGCATAAGCACCTAGATGAATATATTGCTGGGCAAGATCTAAATTAAGCTGAATTTCATTGACTTGAGCAAGCTCAGGAAATGAAGTTAGCAATGGATCAGTTGTTTCAACAGGCGTAACTGCTTCAACTTGGCTAGGTACTTCTAAATTCAACTGAGAAGCTACCGATTCAGGTTCAACACTTTCTGATTTTGTTTCTTGATCAAAAACAAAAGTAGGCTGTGTTTCAACAGGTGTTTCAGCTTCTGTTGGTGTTAATTTAAATTCGAATGCTTGAGGCGCTGCCGTCTGTTCTTTTTCTGGAGTTGCAACAGGCTCAGCAAAATCCAGTTTAAATTCAGGCGCAATTTCAATTTCGACAGGCTTTTCAACTGGCGCAACGATAGGCTCATTAGGTGTAAAACTAAATTCTAAAGGCGTTATGGTTTCTTTTGCAGTCTCAGTTGTTGGTTTAACTGTTTCGAAAGAAAACTCTACAGTAGGCTCTGTCTGTGTCTGTGTCTGTGTCTGTGTCTGTGGGGATGAATCTAAATTAAATTCGAGTGCTTGTGGCTTTTCTTCTGATTTTTCTTGAGCAACTGATGGGGTGAAGTCAAGTGTCTCAACGTCATTGCGAGTAGGTGTTTCTAAAGTTGCAGTAGATGGTGTTGGGGTTGCTTCTATATTGCCAATCAAAGCATCGAATGCAGCAGTATTCTTGACTTCTGGAACAGCAGGCTCTGGTGTAGTTGGAACAAAAGCAATCGACTCAATCGGGCTTTCAGTTTGAGAGGCTTTTTTCTTTTCTTCAGCCTGAGCAACAATATCATCAAGACCCAATGAGCGAATATGGTTAATCAATTGATTCACTGCAAATTCATCTTTTTGTGCTAAATGCACATCCAAGAGGTAAAGATAGAGCTCATGTTGAGCATTATCTTGATTGAGTGCTTGATTGATTTTTGCTTCAGCTGAAAAATAGTTTTTTGCAGCAATCAGTTTTTCGATACTACTTTTTAATTCAGGGCTTAATGGTTTTGTTGCTTGTTGCACCACAACTTCGTTTTCAACAACAGCTGTGCGTTGTTGTTTTTGCGAGGTACGTGCAGTACGTGCTACATTCTTTTTTGACGATTTTTTATTGTTGGTCTTTTTACTCGTCGTATTGGTATTTTCTTTATTGGCATCTTCACGTTTCTTTAAAACGATGGCAACCACCAACAGTAAAACAAATGGAATCACATACAACAACATTTTATTTCCCCTTCATTGAGCACAATGAATCAATTTCCTTAATATATCCTAACTATTTGGCTTCTTTACATTTTGCTGTTGTAATTGCTGTTGCAATTGAGCAAGCCGAGCATTTAATAATTGAATTCGCTGATTCTTTTCTTGTAAAGCCGATGCAAGTTGGGTCACATTCTTCTGTAATTTAACTGTTTTTTCACGAGATGTCATAACTTTTGTAGATAATTCAGCAGTTGTCTGATTCACCTGTGTATTTTGTTTTGCAGAACCTTGTGCAGAAGATTGCTCGTTATCTGCAACCAAACTCATCTCTGCCTGATCTAAACGGTATTTGGCAGAACCAGATTGCTTTTTGGCAATCTGAGGTGCCTTAGGTGGAACTTTAGATTTCGGTTGTGGAACTTGTTGATAACTTGCAGCTAAATTTAATGCAACACCTCGACGGATACGATTGATGTCCCCTTGAATAAAGGCATCTGCATTATTCTCTTTGATTTGACGCATGACTTCAGGAACACTTTGATGTGTTTCTGCTGCGATACGAGATGCAATTTTCCAAAGTGATTCGTTGGCACGAACAACATGTCTTGGTGCTTTGTCTAAACTATTATTGGCGGTCGGTTTATTTTGTTGGGACGCTTTTTGAGTGTCAGTTTTAGGCTTGATCGTATTGGCTTTTTCAGATTTATGTTCAACAGCAGTTTTTTCTATTTTTTGTGGTTCAGTTTTTGGTGCTGGGGTGTGTGCTGTTTGAGTCTGTTGGGATGATTTTTCAGGTTGTGCAATAGGTTTGGGTTGGATCACCACTTGCGGATTTGCAACAACAGTAGAATGAGTGTCGTCTTTATTGACCGCTACAGAGGTGGTGTTTTGCGAACTTACGCTATTGGTCACCGCAGTTTTTTGCTCAGTTTTTAGTGGGGGAGGCGCAATAACACTGATTGCCAATGATTGTTGAGTATCCGGCACTACATTAGATTTTTTGATTGTTGGTGATGTTACCGTTTGTGGTGTTGTAACTTGGTATTGAGTGCTGGTTGGCAAATTCAATGCAATGTCTTTTTCACTCACAATAATTTGAGGTTTAAGTGGCTGTTCTTTAGCATTGGCATTTACCATAGGTGCAGGAATGTTATTGCGTCCACGTGTTAAAGGTGTTCTTACTTGTTGAATATGTGTAGCACTGCCTTCTTTAACCTTGAGTAAGATATTGAGTTCAGACTCAACAATGGGGCGAGAAGAAGTAATGACGATAACCCCAGTCCCATCGCCAGAACGACGCGTATAAAAATTTAAATGCCCAGGTGCCTGCGCGGTAATTCCAATATGTTGTATATCGTCAGCATCTGCCAAACCCACTTCTATTTTTTCATTTGGATTGGCATTGCTAAATTTCATTTCTGCGTACAGAAGATCCCCAGACCCTGATTGAACTTGAATCGGATCTATCGTAATCGCACTGATTGTTTGCGACGTCATGATGGCTAAAATGGCAATTTTTAATTTGTTATATACAGTCATCTCTATCCATTGCTCTGACAAATTTCAAGGCATCCCAATGATACAATATTTCGCTGTAGTCTATATGTAAATTATTAACATTAGAGTTACACAAATATAGTTACATAAAAAAGCCGATCAAGATAGATCGGCTTTTTCAATGTTTAAGGCTTTTTTGTGACTTTAAGCATTTTTATAGTCAATTAAGATACGTAACATCCGACGTAAAGGTTCAGCAGCACCCCAAAGTAATTGGTCACCCACAGTAAATGCGCCTAAATATTCTTTCCCCATATTTAATTTGCGCAGACGACCTACAGGCACAGAGAGCGTTCCTGTAACCGCTACAGGAGTAAGATCATTCATTGATGCTTCACGTGTATTGGGTACAACTTTTGCCCATTGGTTAGACTGACGAATCATATCTTCGATTTCATCAAGCGGCACATCTTTCTTCAATTTCAAAGTCAATGCTTGAGAGTGGCAACGCATTGCACCAATACGTACGCAGTGACCATCAATCGGAACAATTTGAGCATTGCCTAAGATTTTGTTGGTTTCAACTTGACCTTTCCATTCTTCTTTTGACTGACCACTTTCAAGTTGCTTGTCAATATAAGGAATTAAAGAGCCAGCTAAAGGTACGCCAAAGTTTGCTTTCGGGAAACCTTCACCACGTTGTAATTCGGCAATCTTACTATCAATATCTAAAATCGCAGAGCGAGGATCATCTAACAAGTCTTGAGTATTGTTATATAAATAGCCCATGCCTGTAATCAATTCACGCATGTTTTGTGCGCCAGCTCCAGAAGCTGCTTGATAGGTCATCGCAGTCATCCATTCCACCAAGTTGTGTTGGAATAGTGAACCCATACCCATTAACATCAATGAAACTGTACAGTTACCACCGACAAAGGTTTTGATCCCATTGACCAAACCATCTTTGATGACATTTAGGTTTACAGGATCAAGGACAATGATTGCCTCGTCATCCATACGTAGAGTAGACGCTGCATCAATCCAGTAGCCTGACCAACCTTCTGCTTTAAGCTTTGGGAAAACTTCAGAGGTATAATCACCACCTTGACAGGTAATAATGACATCCATTTGCTTCAGACTGGTAATGTCCGTCGCTTCCATAAGTGCTGGAGCAGTTTTACCACCAAAAGCAGGGGCTTCACCACCTGCATTACTGGTAGAGAAATAGAATGGCTCAAAATGAGCAAAATCATTCTCTTCAACCATACGTTGCATAAGGACGGAACCAACCATCCCGCGCCAACCGACCAGACCTACTTTCATGTCACTTTGCCTCGGTGCGTTAAAAAATTAAAAGGGGTTTGAGTGTATCAAAAGGACGTGTAACTGCAATAGCGTACACAATGAAAACACAACTATATTGTGCAATATATCTTGTTTATGATACATGCAAAATTGATATTAATTTATGAATCATGCAAAAATTAAGAATATAAGAGTGACAAAATATGATTTGGATAGAAATCCTTGCTGTGATCGTGATTTGGCTCAGCTTCTGGTCACTGATTCCACGAGATGAATGGTGGTTTAGGGGGGCAGATTTTCCACGACTACAGATTTTATGTGTGGGTTTGACCGCTTTGGTGTTATTGCTATTTTGGGATGCACCTTGGGACTTGGCGCGTGAGATTATTTTATTTTTATTGATTGCTGCTTTGGCTTTTCAGTTAAAAATGGTTTTGCCTTATACCTTTATCTGGAAAAAGCAAGTTCAACATGTGCAACAAGATCAATTGAATCCAGATCAACAGATTTCAGTCATTGTATCGAACGTACTAACGCCAAATCAGCAATATGATTTACTGATTGAGCAAATCGAAAAACATCAGCCTGATCTCGTGCTTACACTTGAGACGGATCAAACATGGCAAAATGAGTTGGCGAAGATCGAAAAAGACTATCCTTATCGTGTGCCTGTTCCTTTAGATAATTTGTATGGCATGCATCTCTATAGCAAGTTAAAGCTGGTCGACAGCGAGGTTAAATTTATTCTCAGCAATGAAATTCCTTCAATCCATACCACAGTGATTTTGCCTTCTGGACAGACTGTACAATTGTATTGCCTGCATCCAAAACCACCCAGCCCGACAGAAGCCAAAGATTCAACTTTACGTGATGCTGAATTATTGATTGTGGGTGATCAAATCAAGGATTTAGATGAAAGCTGTATCGTGATGGGAGATTTAAATGATGTGGCTTGGTCTCGAACAACACGATTGTTTCAACGTATCAGTGGGTTGCTTGATCCTCGTGTGGGGCGTAGATATATCAACACTTTTCATGCCGACTATAAGTTTTTAAGGTGGTCATTGGATCACTTATTTCACAGTACAGATTTTGCTTTAGTTCATATGGAGCGGTTGCCTCATATTGGTTCAGATCATTTCCCAATCTATGTGGTGTTACAATCAAGTCGTATTTTTGAACAAAGTCAAGAGGAGTTGGAACAAACTGACTCTGATGAGCAAGAAGCTCAAGAAGCTATTCAGGAAGGTATTGAAAAAGCAGAAAAAGAAGAGAAGATCGTGACCGATGAATTGGCTCAAGACTATAAAATGGACATGCCATTGTCTAACAAGAAATCTTGAAAAAGGCGATTTTTTGTAAGCAATTTCTTACGTTGATTTAGTCTCTAAGCGGGTAGTATCTGAACACGATTCGTTTTAATCTTTACTCATCGACACATGGAACGAGAACGGAAAATCTCACTAAGGAAGACGAAGTCGATGGAGCAATCATCAAGGATTTGATGTTGGAATGGATAACCACAGTAAAATAACAATAAGATTTGAAAGCACAACCTCATAAACCCGAGTTTTGCAGGACGCAGAACTCGGGTTATGCTTTATTTATAGTATATAATTTGTGATAGACAAGATCGAAAATAAAAATTGAGTCCTTATGTTGCTATCAAAAATCCAAGAATTTGCACTGAGCATTAAACATTTTACAGGTTTAAGTAGTGATGCTTTGTTTGTCTATGTAGGTTTAATCTTCTACTTTATTGTCGCTGCAATTCATAAACGCCAATTGAAATCCAATATTGCTATGATTCTCACGGTTGTCTTGGCTTTTAGTATTGAGATTTTTAATGCGCGAGCAGATATTTTTGGTAAGGGATATTGGCGAATTTGGAGCAGTATTCATAGCATCGTTAATATGATTTTTTGGCCTTATGTGATTTGGGCAATGGCTCGCTTTAGAATATGGAAAGGTTGATGACTTCAACCTAAAAATTATATGTATTGATTTTCAATTTTTTAAATACGCTGACTTGAATGATGATCCACAATCAAATGAAAAAAATAATTCTACTATTTTGCTTAAATTTAATTTTAACAGGCTGTGAAAAGTCGAGTGTTGAGGTTCAAAAGTCTCAAGAGGTTGAACGACGGCAAGAGAACAAACAGAATTTAAATGATTTACAATCCAGCGAGATTTGGGAACGTCTCAATCGCCGTATTTATCATTGCCAGCAACCTTGTTCACGCAAAGATTTAACCGAAATCAGTTTTTCTCAAGCTTCGTCTTATTATTTACTCATCACTCAAGACCAAACAGGATTTATCGAAGCTTTGAACTCAACTCAAGATGGCATACAAATGAGCATTCTATGGGATGATGGTTCAGGCAAGTCAAAAAATGAAGATTTAGAAATCATTTCACTGGATAAGCAACAGCTCAAAATGAGAGACCAATATAGCCATATCAATACATATCAATTTGTGAAATTTGATGATGATTGAATCGGCTATATTTGTTAGCCCATGTTTGAAACGATATTATAGGATATTTAACTTTGCTTTTTTGATTTTAAAATTCGAGCCAAATAAAAGTAAGAACTTAATAAATTTTTTCATAACCTTCTGGACGGGTTTTAAAACGACGATGGAACCACATATATTGTGTGGGTGCGATCCGAAGCTGATTCTCGATGATTTTATTCACACGAATAGCATCATCCAATTCATCATCACTCGGTAAGGGCTCGACGGCAGGTTCAATCAAGACATGATATTTGGGATTTTTAATATCTCCATGACGATAAAAATACAAAGGAATCGCCACAGCTTTTGATATTTTTAATAAGCGTCGATGTGCGGTTACTGTTGCCGCAGGTGTACCAAAAAATGGCGCCATCACACCTTGTTTCAGTCCAAAATCTTGATCAGGGCTATACCAAATCGCATCGCCTTCCTTGAGGTGGCGAATCAATCCTCGCATATCGTCATGATCAATCTGTGCCTTATAAATGGTTGCACGGCAACGATAAATCAGCATGTCTAACAAAGGATTATTTTGCGGACGATACACCACATCGGGTTCAAAGAATTGGGCACATAAATAACCACCTGCATCGAGCATCGTACTGTGGGTACCTAAAAGTAATATGCCCTGACCTTGTTGTTTTGCAGTTGTAATATGTTCTAAACCTTCAATACTGACACGATTTTTAAACCACTGCGGGGAATACCATGCATTCAGTGTTTCAAATACACCTATCATTTGATCAACAAAGACTTGTCTTGAATTTTCAAGTACTTGCTCTGATGACCATTCTGGAAAGCAGACTTCCAAATTGCGCACAGTTGTTTCACGGCGTGATTTAAGTCGATCAAAGGCAATATTTCCTAATACCGTCGCGAGTCGGTATTGAATTGCCCAAGGCAAAATCGCCAGTAACATCAAGAACACAATTGCAATCCATATTCCCCAATATTTTGGATGTAAAAACGCCCAATAAAATTTTCCAGGTTCGTATTGAAGCTTTTTACTCATAGCAATTTTGTAAATTTGGGGGTGGTTAAAACTGAAAGAAGTGTAGCATGAAGCCGTTTAAAGAAGAAAACTCGAGATGTGAATCATCATCAACAATGATGAGCAAGGAAGTAAAATGAAAATTATTCGATTAGTTCAAGGTGATATTACACTGCAAAAGGTTGATGCGATTGTAAATGCTGCAAATACCTCTTTACTTGGTGGTGGTGGTGTAGATGGAGCAATTCATCGGAAAGGTGGGGAAGCAATATTAACTGATTGTCAAAAAATCCGTGCCAGACAAGGGGGATGTGCAGTAGGTGAAGCCGTAATCACAACAGCTGGACAATTACCCAGTCGCTTTGTTATTCATACTGTAGGACCGACTTGGCAAGATGGGCAACAAGGAGAAGCTCTACTGCTTGAATCCGCTTATACCAATAGTCTGAAACTGGCGGAACAACAGCAATTGAATACACTGGCATTTCCCAATATTTCTACAGGAATCTATCGTTTTCCAAAAAATGATGCAGCATCGATTGCGATCAAAGCCACGACAGATTTTTTGGAGCAAACAGCATATTTACAAGAAGTCAATTTTGTCTGTTTTGATTTAGAAAATTTTAAAATTTATCGACAGCTTCTTGCTGATATTGAGCAAAATCAATTACAGATTTTAGGTATATAATGATGATCAGTCATTATTCTCGACCATTTGATCATGAGAGATACTTACTTAGACAGTTGTAAGGCAACCCTTATATTTCTTGTGGTTCTTGGACACTTCCTCGAACGAATGATTGGATGGGATGACCCATTTAACCATGCCTTGTTGGGGACTATTTATTTTATACACATGCCTGTATTTATTTTCATTTCAGGCATGTTGTTTAACGAAAAAAAATGGCGGAAGAATATTTTATTTTTTATTTCGCTGTATCTACCTTTTCAAATTTTATTTCCTGCCTTTGATGCCATCTGGTCTGGGCATTTCCAAATCAATTGGAATTTATTTGAACGCCCTTACTGGATTCTATGGTATCTGTTGGGAATGATTGCATGGACAATGCTTACCCATTTTTTGATAAAAACAAAATTTCCCCTGTTGATTGCACTGATTTTTGCTCTATGTATTGGCTTAAGCCCTTGGAACAATTATCAATATTCAATTGGACGAATTTTTACTTTCTTGCCCTTTTTTGTTGTTGGTGCACTATATGGAAAAGAGATTTTAGTCAAAATTCAGCAAAGTCACTTTAGCAAAGTTTTGAGCCTATCTCTTCTAGGGCTGATCGCTATTTTGGTCTATTTCACGCAACTGAATCCATTTTGGTTATATGGCAGTTTGAGTTATTCGCAACTTAAAGTCAGCATACCTGTAGGAATCGGAATGAGACTAGCATGTCTGCTCATTTCATCATTGGGGATTTATGCGACTTTTGTATGGATTAAAAGTTTAAATCAGCACTTTGTACACTTGGGGCAAAATACACTGGCTGTTTATCTATTACATGGATTTGTGGTGATGTTGGTTGCACGTTATTGGCAATTGGATTTCAATCTTTTTATTGAAGTGAGTATTTGTATCATTTTATCTGTTTTGACCTGTTGGATTTTACAACAGTCTATATTTGATAGAGGATTAAGAAAATTATCATTGTGGCTGATCAAGCCTGCTGAAAAATTGGGGTTTAAGTAGAGCAAAAGTTTTAAAATGATCTCTATCTATATTATTTCTAGCGATAAAAATTTAAAAGCTACATCATTGATGTAGCTTTTAAGCATGAGGATCATTGATTTATAAAGTGTTTAAATTCACTCGATTATTTAGTTGCAGCTTTATCCTCTACTTTTTTTGCTGTTGCTGATTTATGAGCAGCTGCATGATGTTTTTTGGCATGTCCAGCTTTATGCTGTTTTTGAACCTGATGTGTTTTCACTGGTTGAGATGAATGTTGTGCTGGTGTTGCTGCCATTGCAGAACCTGCAAAAACTGCTGTTGTAAATGCTGCAATAAGTAATGATGTAACTTTTTTCATGATCATATTCTCACTAAATAATTCGAGATCTGAATTAGATTCGATAGTTGTATATTCAGGCATTTATATGGAAACATCATGAAGTGCTTGTAGCGAAAATCAGTATAAATGCAATGATGTAGAGTGAGATGATAGGGGAATGGTAAGTGTTTTAATTTTTTAAGATTTATTTAATTTTAATCCTTAAAGTATTGCCTTCATTTATTCTTTAAATAAGATTTGTTGCCTTTTGAACTTTCAAATTGACAATGAAAAGTCTATTTTTTAATGCTATTCTTAACTTAACTATTGCTCTTGATAGTAATGTTTATTTTATATCATTGTTAATAAAATAATTTTTTTATTTGATGTTTTTTTATTATTAGAATATCTAAAGAGAGAACAAAATATAATGGTTAATTATTATATCTGTATTGGTGATCGCACTTCGGGTGGTGGGGTCGTGGTTGAAGGTAATGTGAGTAATATCATTTTAGGGCGACCTGTCGCTTCAGTGGGAATGAAAGCAATTTGCTGTAATCGTCCTCAAACCATTCAACAAGGCTGGATAGGACATCTCGATCAAGATAGACAGATTGCTTATGATGGTTGTGTACTGAGTTGCGGGCATACGGTTAAAGCCAGTCAGAACTTAATGGGATGGAGTGATGGACGTAGCGATACAAGCATTCCAGAACAATTGATTTCTAAACCTCAAAAGTATTATGAATTTTTCACCCTGTATGACCATGATAATCACCCAGTCGTCAATCAGAAATATCGTTTAACGTCAGAAGACGGTTCTTTCATTGAAGGTTATACCAACGCACAAGGGCAAACAGAACATTTGTGGACTCATGAAGAATTGCCAGTCAATTTTGAAACGCTTGACGATGATGAAGATACTGATTTCGACAAATACCATATAACCGATAAAGAATAAGGAAAATAAAATGGCAGGTCGAGATACAACAGGTTCAGGTTCTACTAGTCCCAATAAGACTAAACCATCTGTAACAAAAACTAATACGAAAGGGACAGTGATTAAATTAGAAACGGGCACAAATAAAACCTATTTATGTGCACATATTTGCGCGGCCAGTAAAGCCCCTAAAATTGGAAAAAATGGACAAAAGCTTTATCAAAGAGCTGTCACGCTTGCCATCCAAGCAGAGGCTGAAGCGAATTTTGGTGTATGGGCATATCTCGCGGAAGTTGGTTATAACATGCGAATAGAACCGCCGAAAGCATTGATGAGTGATAAAAAAGGTCGAGAGCATAGACCATCGAGCTTTCCATTGGGTGCAGCTAAACGTGAAATTGAAGATCTATCTAAGGGGGATTTTCGCATCCCAGATGTCACTGTTCTTAGCATTAAAGCATCTGAAATTATTGAAATGCGCATGTCAGGTACGATTGACTGGAATCGCTTTAATCCTATTAATGCCAATATTGAGCGCTTAGTTGAAATTAAATTTGGTAAAGATAAATGGGGAAAAGATCAATATAGGGATTACAATAAAATAGCACCTAAAAAGGTTCGAGAAATAGCTGACAAAGACTGTAACTGTGATACTCGAAAACCTCCAAGTGGGGGATTAAAAATCCCTGTCTATCCACCAATAAAAAATCCAAACCCTCTAGCGAATGCAACATTTCGTCCTGCAAATGTTGGATTGACAGCAAGAAAAGGGATTCCAAGTATGCTCGGTGCTTTAGGTAAATTGATTGCACCACCATCACCAGAAGTTATTTTTTATCGCCAACTTGTACCCCTTCAAGAATATCAAAGTATGATGATTCCGATTACTGCCAGTGTTGGTATCGCAGGAGCATTTATTTGTGGAACGGTGGTTTTGGCAGGCGCAGCAGGTGGGGCAGTGGCTACAGCAGGGGCAATCGGTACAAGTGAGGCAGTGGGTGGAGGTTTACTGATTACAGGCTTTGCCACTTTGGCGCATTCATAAAAAATAGGAAATAATATTATGATCAATAGCTACGCAGATTTAGAGCCTTATTTAAAGGATTTTCAATGGTCTGAACATCGAAAAGACCAACCCTCCTTATTTATTACGGGTGCTGAATTTCAGGCACATTTTTTATATTTTGCAGGGCATACTCCTGAAAAGCGTCAAGCTTTAATTGAGTGTATTGAAGCTTATAATCGATATTTTGGTGAACATTTGGTTTGGGGCGGATATTATGATGATCAAGGCGAAGGACATTATGCCGATTTAGATGACCCTAGAATGCCAACCATCAAGCAAGTGATTGAAAAGAAATCACATCCAGATGATGTTATAGAATGGTATTGTGCATCGGGAGAACAAAAAGAAGCTCCTGAATATATGATTTCAGCGATGACCAATCGTGGCTGGCAAGGGCACCTGTTATATTGTTCTGAAATTAAATTTTGTGTTCCAAATAAGTTTATTTTTGATGAAGAACAAAAGAATATTTTAATTTCTCTCATTCAAATGTTTATTGATAAACTCGGGGCTTATCATGCTGTAGCAGGATTACAAAGTATTCTTCCTTATAGACCTATTGGGGTTGGAGACTATGCTCGTACACAAGGAGAGCGTTTTTGGGGGATATATTTAGGAGCGGATGAGAGTGAAACTAATTTAATAAAAAATGGAATTAAGAGCATTGATTGGCTGACTTATGTCAGTCATACCTTGATACAACGAATTTGTGAAGTTAAAACCTTTCCTAAATATTGTGAACATTTCAATCTTCAACCACAGCAACAACAAGAAGGTTTTCTATTTCAACTTGAAGAGTTTCCTCAATTACTCCCAAGCAATCAACCTGTTTTAGACAGTTATTACAATCTGAATAAGGCACTACGCCCTTTAAGAAATGGTGCATATTGGGCTATTAGTGATGATGTTGGTTATAATTATAAAGTTTTAGATGTTGATGAAAGTCGAAAGTGGATTCGTCGTTTGGATGCGCCTGATATATTTCCTGATCTTGGACATTATCAAGAGCGTGCGCCAGCGAAGAAGAATATTTACCTAGAATCAGGACGACCTTGTGAAATTGATGGTATCTATCGCTATGATGAGCAATTAGATTTAGATGGTCAACCAATGTCTGTCGGTTTTGCTGATAGAAATCATTATGAAATAAATTCAACGGATGATTATCGACAACATGTGGTTTTATTGAAAGGTGATATTGCGCCTCGATTTTTAGAATGTTATGACCATATGATTTTAAAACAAGCCAAGAAAATTAAATGGCATTTGGTGAGTGAGATCGTGCGAGTAAAGAATGATCAATAGCTATGCAGATTTAGAGCCTTATTTAAAAGATTTTCAGTGGCTAGAACATAAAAAAGATCAACCCTCCTTATTTATTACGGGTGCTGAATTTCAGGCACATTTTTTATATTTTGCAGGACATACTCCTGAAAAACGCCAAGCTTTAGCCGAATGTATTGAAGCTTATAACCAATATTTTGCAGAGCATTTCACTTGGGGCATTGATTTTGATAAGAATGGAAAAATCCATTATACCGATATTATAGAAATGCCGAGTATTCGTGAAGTGCTTAAAAAGAATCCAGATCCAGATGATCAAATCGAATGGTACTGCGCATCAGGTGAACGTGATGAGGCACCAGAATATGCACTGATGGCATTTACCAATCGTGGTTGGGAAGGGCATAAATTATATAGTTCAACATTAACTTTTCATGTACCTAATCAATTGATTTTTGATCCTGAACAAAAGCAAATCCTGATGTCTTTAATCCAAATGTGTATTGATAAGCTTGGGGTCTATCATGCAGTGGCTGGTTTTCAAGGGGTTTTACCCTTTAAGCCAATGGGCGTTGGTGATTATTCATTGGCACAAGGCGAACGCTTTTGGGGGATTTATCAAGGTGCTAGTATTCGTGAAAGAAGTAAAATTCGAAATGGCATTAAAAGTATAGATTGGCTGACCTATATTAGTCATAGCTTGGTACAACGAATTTGTGAAGTTAAAACTTTCCCCAAATATTGTGAGCACTTTAATTTAAAACCACAGCAACAACAAGAAGGTTTTTTATTTCAACTTGAAGAATTTCCTCAATTACTGCCAAGCAATCAACCTGTTTTAGACAGTTATTTTAATCTCAATAAGGCACTACGCCCTTTACGGAATGGTGCATATTGGCATATTAGTTGGGATACGGGTAATAACTATCAAGTTTTAGATGTTGATGAAAGTCGTAAATGGATTCGACGTTTAGATGCGCCTGATATTTTCCCTGATCGTGGGCATTATCAAGAGTGTACACCAGCGAAGAAGAATATTTACTTGGAATCTGGACGACCATGCGAGATTGATGGCGTCTACCGCTATGATGAACAGTTGGATTTAGATGGTCAGCCAGTACATAGTGGGGGTAAGTATGAAATAGATTCGATAAATAGTTATGAAGAAAATTACCTTTCTGACTACCGCCAACATGTAGTTTTATTGAAAGGTGATATCGCGCCTCGCTTTTTAGAATGCTATGACCATATGGTTTTAAAACAAGCCAAGAAAATTAAATGGCATCTGGTAAGTGAGATTGTACGAGTAAAAGAATGATCAACAACTATGCAGATTTAGAACCGCATTTAAAGGATTTTCAGTGGTCTGAACATCGAAAAGATCAACCCTCCTTATTTATTACGGGTGCTGAATTTCAGGCACATTTTTTATATTTTGCAGGACATAGCACTGAAAAACGCCAAGCTTTAGATGATCTATACGCTTAATACTTATCAAGGAATGCTAGCGATTTATCCTGATGGGAATACCTACAGTGAAAACTGTGCTGATTTTATTGGAGCATTGCTACAATAAAAAAACTCCGCAGATTTACGGAGTTTTTTGGAAGAAACAATAAAAAATTAACCTTTGGTCATTTCTTCTAATTGATCCCAACGCTCCATTTTTTCCAACAGAAGATCATCGATTTCAGCCAAGCGTTGAGAAGCTTGTGTTGCTGCATCGGCATCTGTGACAAACCATGAACCGTCTGCGAGTTTTTCTGAGAGTTCAGACTGTTCTTTTTCCAATGCCTCAATTTCGGCAGGCAATTGTTCTAAAGCACGTTGGTCTTTATAACTCAGTTTTACTTTCTTGACTGGTGCTTCAACGGCTACTGAGGCTGCTTCAGCTTTGGCGATGGCTTTTTTTACATCACTCTTTTGGTCTACAACTTTTTGATCAGGACGTTGCTCAAGGTAATCTTGATAACCACCAATATATTCATCAATATTGCCTTTACCATCAAATACCCAAGTCGATGTCACCACATTGTCCATAAAGGCACGGTCATGCGAGATCAACAACAAGGTCCCTTTATATTCACTGAGCATTTCTTCAAGAAGCTCTAAAGTCACCATATCCAAGTCATTGGTGGGTTCATCCATGACGATCAGATTGGATGGTTTAAGCAATAGTTTTGCCAGAAGAATACGATTTCGTTCGCCACCCGAAAGGGCTTTAACGGGTGTGCGTGCACGCTCAGGAGAGAATAAGAAATCTTGTAAATAGCTGTAGATATGACGGCGACCACCGTTAACATCCACAAAGTCTGAGCCTTCCGATACATTTGCCATGACTGATTTTTCAAGGTCTAGCGCATTACGCAGTTGATCAAAATAAGCCACTTCAAGTTGTGTACCTGTTTTAACCGAACCCCCATGTTCAAGTTCACCCAGTATAGCTTTTACCAATGTCGTTTTACCGACACCGTTATCACCTACCAAACCGATTCGATCACCACGCAGAACCAACGCAGAAAAATCTTTGATGATTGGGTAGCCATCATATTCAACACGTAAATGTTCAATATCGAAGACTAACTTACCTGAACGATTGGCTTCTTGCGTTGCCATACTGACTTTGCCTTGCTGCGAACGACGAGCTTTAGACTGTTCACGTAAATCTTTTAATGCACGAACACGACCTTCATTACGGGTACGTCGTGCTTTAATGCCTTGACGAATCCAAGCTTCTTCCTCAGCCAGTTTTTTATCAAATAAAGCATTTTGTTTTTCTTCTGCTTCCATTTGTTGGGCTTTTAAGTCGAGATATCTTGAGTAGTTGCCTTCATAACTACGTAAAATACCACGATCTAATTCAACGATACGAGTCGCAATACTGTCGACAAAAGCTCGGTCATGTGAAATAAATAACAGCGTGAGATTATTTTGGTCGAGTAAGAATTTTTCTAACCATTCGATACTTTCAACGTCTAAATGGTTAGTCGGCTCATCAAGTAATAAAACATCAGGTTGGGTAAGTAAAGCACGTGCCAACAAAACACGGCGTTTACGACCACCAGATAAATCTGCCAAATCAGCTTCTGGATCTAAGCCCATTTTACTGAGAATAGCATTAACTTTGGTTTCTAAAGCCCAACCATCAAGTAGGTCAAGCTTATGTTGCAAGTTGCCCATACGGTCACAAGCATCCATATCACCTAATACACAAGCATCACTCGCTTCATGGTATTCTTTGAGGACTTGAGCAGCTTCACCTGCACCCTCAGCGACAATATCCGCAACCTTGCCAGAGTCCATAGGGACATCCTGAGCAAGCATAGAAATGGTGATTCCGTTTTGTAAGGCAATTTCACCTTGATCGGGTAATAAACTTCCCTCAATCAGTTTGAGTAAAGTAGACTTACCTTCACCGTTACGGCCAATCAAACAGACTCGTTCGCCACGTTCTAAATTGAAGTTTGCGCCATCGAGCAGGGCAGGTCCACCAAACGCAAGTTGGACATCCCTTATAGTAATATAGGCCATACGGTTTCCTAAACATCCCACAGTGAGGACTAAAAATGACTAAACATAAAAATCTTGATGATCAGGCGTCATTTTCCGCACCTATCGAAGATTTGCAAGTCCGAATTGCATTTTTAGATGATTTAGTCGAACAATTAAATGATCAAGTTGTGCAACAGAGCTTGGAAATTGCTGATTTAAAAAAACAAATGCAATTACTTTATCAACGTGTAGAGTCCGCTGATTTGTCAGAAGGTATTGCTGCTTTTGATCCAATGACCAATCGTCCACCGCATTACTGAGGAGATAAAATGTAATTTGAATGTTGCTGGCATGATTTAAACTGCTTATGCATTTACACAATTATCCGTTACGCTGGCAAAGGATTTGCATACCGTCATCATTCATACATAAGGTCAAGATGGATCATGAACTTAAAAAACCTTGAAGCATTTTATTGGGTGGTGACTTTAAAAAGTTTTAATAAAGCAGCGACCAAACTTCAAACTACACAACCCGCAATTTCACAAAAAATTACTGCGATTGAAAATGATCTTGGCTTTAAAGTACTGGATCGTAGTTCTCGTCAAATCAAAGCCACCCATAAGGGAACCACATTATTCAAGTATGCTGAAAAATTTATGCGGCTTGAAACAGATCTGGTTGCCGAGCTTACTGAAAGCCAATATTTAACGGGTACAATTCGTTTAGGTGTCTCTGAAACCATCGTACACACATGGTTAGTGGAATATATGGAGCAAGTCCAAAAAGAGTTTCCTAAAGTTTCTATCGAAATCGTGGTGAGTTTGACTCCTGATCTGCAAGAAGGTGTACGCGTAGGGGATTTGGATATGGCTTTTTTGCTTGGACCGACTTTACCCTTTGAATGTATTGAACGTTCACTGTGTGATTTTGAATTAAGTTTTTTAGCATCCCCTTCCTTTAAAGGAGGCATCGGACAAATGTCATTCCGTACATTGATGTCGCATACTATTTTGACTTATCCAAGAATTACTTATCCTTATAAAGAACTCAAAGCTCGAATGAAAGAACAGGCAATAGATGAGCCACTTTCAATTACCAGTTATTCATTGGCAACCTTATTACGTTTAGCTGAACAAGGCTTAGGGATAGCTGTTGTCCCTAAATTGACTGCACTCAAGGAAATTTTAGATGGTCGCTTGGAGATATTGGATACCCCGATTCAGCTCAAGACTTTTCATTTCACTGCAATTTATACTCAGGGAAATAATACTGCTCTAAAGGAAAAACTAACGGATTTGGCGGTGTTGATCTCCGATAAAGCAATGAAAAAGTTGAATGATAAAATTAAAAATTAAGTAATTATTACTGTTGTACTTTATTTTTGATTCATAATTTGATCTTTTAAAGTTCCAAAATTGTCACATTATTGATAATTAGAACTTATCGGTATCTATAATGAATCATTATGAAAATGATATTTTTAAAATAAAACATATTAAATTCAATATTTTAAAATTTTATTGCTAATCTTTTTGGCTGATTGTTCTGGCTCATTTCCTATGCTTTTATTTCAAATATAGATTTGGTAGGGCACTACCAAAAAAAATCTTCAAGATTTAAAGGATAAAAGAATTTCATATTTTCAGAAAAATTGATGTTCTTTGTTTAACTTGAAATAGCGTTGATTAAGCTCAAATGGATGAGGAACGCATACATGTCTTTATTGAAATCTTCTATATTATCTGACCGTCAATGGGCAATTGTTGCATCGATATTTATGATGGCAACTTCTGCAATGGGTCCGGGGTTCCTTACACAAACTGCTGTATTTACAGTGAAATTAGGTGCAGCATTTGGCTTTGCAATCTTGATTTCTATTCTGATTGATTATGTGGTTCAACAAAATATTTGGCGTGTGGTCACCCTGACTCAGATGCGAGCCTCTGATATTGCCAACAAGGCTTTACCCGGCAGCGGTTATTTACTTGCATTTTTGGTCATTCTTGGCGGCTTCTTCTTTAGTATCGGGAACATTGCAGGTGCAGCACTTGGCTTAAATGCCTTATTTGGTTTAGATACCAAAGTTGGTGGTGTACTCAGTGGTGCATTGGCTATTCTTATTTTTGCTTCCAGAAAAGCCACACTGGTGATGGACAAAAGTATGATTGTTTTGGGTTTGCTCAAAATTATTCTAATTGTCATTGTCGCCTTTATTGTCATGCCACCCGTGGGACAAGCTGTTCAACAAACTTTTGCGCCTGACCAAATTGATTTTGCGATTATCACCACGATTGTCGGTGGAACCGTCGGAGGCTATATCTGCTATGCAGGTGCACACCGTTTACTCGATAAGGGTGCTGTTGGGCCAGAAAACATTGATGAAGTTGCAAAGGCAGCAACCAAAGGGATCGTGGTTGTTGGGATCATGCGCTATGTTTTGTTCTTAGCATTTTTAGGTGTGGTGGTCAGTGGTGCAACAATTGATCTAGCCAGCCATGATGCCAATCCTGCAGCACAAGCATTTCAATATGCCGCAGGTACTTTTGGGTTTAAACTGTTTGGTTTGATTTTTTGGGCAGCAGGGATCAGTAGTACCATCGGTGCAGCCTATACATCAGTTTCATTTATTTCAGCTTTTAAAAAGAATCTAAATGCTAAACAAACCAACTATATCACCATCAGCTTTATTTCTTTGGCATTACTGTTGTATGTAGTTTTAGGTGCAACACCAGCTGGATTATTGATCTTTGTCGGTGGTTTTAATGGGCTGGTTTTACCGATTGGTTTGACAATTTTTGTCTATGTCGCTGCATGTCGTAAAGACCTCATGGGCAATTATAACTATCCAAAATGGTTATTGATTTTAGGTGTGCTGACCTGCTTACTGACATGGTGGATGGGATATATGTCATTCACAACAGTATTTAATTATCTCACTAAACTGTAATCAATCTAACACTCAATTAAAAAGGAAGTACGCTGATGTTTGTCGATTTAAATAGTGACTTGGGTGAAAGTTTCGGTTCATGGAAAATGGGCAATGATGAGCAAATTTTGCCTGTGGTCAGTAGTGCCAATATTGCTTGTGGTTTTCATGCTGGTGATCCATTAGGGATATTACAAACATTAAAGCAGGCTGTGCGATTAAATGTGTGTATCGGTGCGCATGTTGCTTATCCTGATTTAGTTGGGTTTGGTCGTCGCAATATGGATTTGTCTCGGGATGAGCTGATTGCTGATGTGCTCTACCAAATTTCTGCATTGGATGGGCTTGCCAAAGTGGCTGGTTCGGCAGTGAGCTATGTTAAACCACATGGTGCACTTTATAACACCATTGCCAAAGATGCAGTTCAGGCTGAAGCCGTCATTGCAGCGATAAAAATGTATAACCCCAAGTTGGTATTGGTCGCTTTAGCGGGGTCTAATCTGGTCGATCAGGCGCGTCAAGCAGGGCTAACAGTGGTTTCTGAAGCATTTGCAGATCGTGCTTATAACCGAGATGGTTCATTGGTTTCACGCCGTTTGCAAGGTGCAGTGCTGCATGATGCTGATTTTGTCGCTCAACGCGTGGTGTCTATGCTGAAAAACGGTGGAGTCGAATCCATTGATGGGGTATTTACCCCGATCCAAGCCGATACGATTTGTTTGCATGGTGATACGGCTGGTGCTTTAGAAATGTCTGCTGCGATTAAAGCTGAACTGTTAAAAAATGATATTCAGGTTCGTTCATTTTGTGGATAAAGGAAGATACACATGTTGAAAAATATCAAAGTTGACCCAGCACAGTTAAAAGTGACCCAACAAGCAAGACAGCAAATTCGAGCAGGTTTTGATCGACCTACGGCTGGTATGGCGCCGGGTATGACCCAAGTGAATATGATTTCTGTACCCAAAGATTGGGCTTATGATTTCTTATTATATGCGCACCGTAATCCTCAAAGTTGTCCTGTTCTCGATGTTCTAGAAGAAGGTGTTTATGCCACAAAATTGGCATTGGATGCAGATATTCGAACCGATTTTCCACGCTATCGAATTTGGAAAGATGGTGAAATGGTCGATGAAGTGACGGATGCAACTGAGATTTACAATGATCATCCAGATTTGGTGACATTTTTAATTGGTTGTAGCTTTTCTTTTGAAACAGCATTGCAAGATGCTGGTATAGAAGTCCGTCATATTCATGATAAAACCAATGTACCCATGTATTTGAGCAACATTAGTTGCGAACCAGCAGGGCGCATTTCAGGAAATATGGTGGTTTCCATGCGACCAATTCCTGCTGATCAAGTTTCAGAAGCTGTGAAAATTACCGCACGTATGCCAAGTGTGCATGGTGCACCTGTGCATATTGGACATCCTGAAAGTTTAGGTATTCAAGATATTAATCAACCTGATTTTGGTGAAGCATCTCGTATTGAACAGGGCGAGATTGCTGTGTTTTGGGCGTGTGGTGTAACACCTCAAGCAGCTGTAATGAACTCAAAAATTCCATTTGCAATTAGTCATGCACCGGGACACATGTTGATTACCGACATTCCAGATCGTGTCTGGATGGGTTAAAAAAAGAAAGGATCAGTAAATGCGATTTTTATCAGTAAATTCCGATAGTTTCTTGATTGAACTTGCCAGTTTGCAAGAAACTTTGGCGTTATACAGCAAATTGCAAAATTTACACTTGAAAGGAATCAAAGATTTAATTCCTGCTGCAAAGACGATTTTGGTGTTTTTTGATGAGATCAACACTGACTTCAAAACCTTATCGACTTTAATCGGTAGCTTAAATATAGATTTAGATATTCAGCGACATTGCCAGCAAGTGATTATTCCCATTCGTTATGATGGTGAAGATTTAGCACAAGTGGCAGAGTTACAGGGCTTATCTGTCGCAGATTTGATTCGTAAACATCATCAAAGTACTTGGGATGTCACATTTATTGGCTTTGCGCCTGGTTTTGCCTATATGAATAGTCCTGACCAGCCGTTTACGGATATTCCGCGTTTAAAAACGCCCCGTAAAAAAATTCCATCAGGCTCTCTAGGTTTAGCAGGTCAATATTCAGGCATTTATCCGAAGGATAGCCCTGGCGGTTGGCAATTGATTGGTACAACAACTGAAAAAATGTGGGATTTGGAACGCTCGAATCCTGCACTGTTAAGACCCGGAATGACTGTAAATTTTGAAGATGTGACACGTCATCCTATTTCTGTAGATGTACCAAAACAGATCACCTCGGTGCAAGACAATGGTTCAAAATTACCATTATTTAAACTGACTGCATCTGGATTGCAAACTTCGATTCAAGATGAAGGTCGCTTTCAACAGACCAGTATTGGTGTTGGGACAGCAGGTGCGATGGATATTGATTCTATGCACAGTGCTAATCGAATTGTGGGTAATCCAACTGACACACCCGTAATTGAGATTTTAAATGGCGGTTTAAAAGCAAAAATGCAACATTCAGCGGTTATTGCTGTGGCGGGTGCAATTTCAAATATTCATGTGAAATTTGCAGATGGTCAAAACGCTGATTTTGAGTGTTATCAACCCATCGCATTAGATTGTGGTGATGAGTTTCACATACAAACTCCTCGTGCTGGACTACGAAATTATCTTGCAGTTCGTGGTGGTTTCGACATTCAGCCTGTTTTAAATAGCTGTTCTTTTGACAGTTTAGCAATTCTTGGTCCACATCCCTTAAAAGTGGGGGATGTGCTTTACCAAGGTCAAGTTGTCCCATCCAATATCACGATCAATGACGTGGCAAAAGCCAATCTCCCTCAACTTGGCGACACGGTTGAACTGGATATTGTGATGGGACCCCGCACGGATTGGTTCGATCAAGACAGTATTGAGAAACTGTGCAATCAATCCTGGTTAGTCACCAATGAAAGTAACCGTGTTGGTTTGCGCTTGTTGGGTAAACAACCACTCAACCGTAAAGTGACCCATGAGTTGGAAAGTGAAGGTACCTGTATTGGCGCTTTACAAATTCCACCAAATGGTCAGCCAGTCTTGTTTATGAACGATCACCCACTTACTGGTGGTTATCCCGTGATTGCCTCGGTTGCTAAACACCATTGGAATCTGGTGGCGCAAATACCTGCAGATTGCCATGTCAAGTTTAGAAAAATTGCCGAATTTGTAGAGATAGAGAATTGAAATGAACAAGCAAAATTATGCCAATGAAAAACTATTAATCGCCAACCGTGGCGAAATTGCTGTACGTATTATTCAAGCGTGTCGTGATATGGGTATCACATCTATTGCCATGTATGCAGATGATGACATCGGCAGCTTACATGTCGAGCTTGCAGATGAGGCATGGGGTTTAGCGGGAGCAACCGCTAAAGAAACCTATTTAAATATCGATGCCATCATTGATGTTGCTAAGAAATCTAAAGCTACGATGGTGCATCCTGGTTATGGTTTTTTATCAGAACGTGCAGAGTTTGCTCAAGCAGTGATTGATGCTGGTTTAAAATGGGTAGGTCCATCTCCAACTGCGATTCAAAAATTAGGAGATAAAATTGAAGCACGTAAAATCGCAGCTTCAGTCGGCGCACCTCTGGTTCAAGGTACACAAGATCCTTTGAACAATGCAGAAGAAGCATTAGCCTTTGCCAAACAGCATGGTTTGCCTATTGCAATTAAAGCTGCTTTCGGTGGCGGTGGTCGTGGTCTAAAAGTGGTTTGGAAACTTGAAGAAGTGAAAGAACTCTATGAGTCTGCGGTTCGAGAAGCCAAGGCTGCATTTGGTCGTGGAGAGTGTTTTGTTGAGCAATATTTAGATAATCCTCGTCATGTAGAAGCACAGGTGATCGCTGATCAGCATGGACATGTGGTGGTGTTGGGGACACGAGATTGTTCTCTACAACGCCGTAATCAAAAACTGGTCGAAGAATCTCCTGCGCCATTTATCAGTGATGAGATTTATCAAGAAATCCTTAGTTCTGCAAAAAATATTTGTCAGGCAGCACAATATGTTGGAGCAGGAACAGTTGAATATTTGTTGAGCCAAAATGGTACATTGTCTTTTCTTGAAGTGAATACACGTTTGCAAGTCGAACATCCTGTGACTGAGGAAACAGCACAGGTAGACTTGGTGGTTGAACAAATCCGAGTTGCATTAGGTGAAGAACTGTCTATTCAAGACACACCAAAGGCACTTGGGCATGCTATTGAGTTCCGGATTAATGCGGAAGATCCTAGTCGTGGCTTTATTCCTGCATTTGGCACATTGAGTCTGTTTGAAGCACCTTTTGGTCATGGTGTACGTGTTGATACAGGTGTCCGTACAGGCTCGTTGGTTTCAAGCCACTTTGATTCTTTGATGGCGAAGCTCATTGTGACAGGCTCAACCCGTGAGATCGCAATTGCACGTGCAAAACGTGCATTCAAGCAATTTAAAATCGAAGGTGTTGCATCAGTACTAGATTTTCATCGTGCTGTATTGAATGAACCTGATTTTACTGAAGAATTTAAAGTTCATACTCGATGGATTGAAAATGACTTTAAGCAGGTATTAAAACCGACGCAGCGAAGTATTCCTCAACATCAGCAAGCGATGACATTGAGCTATATCGAAATTGATGGGAAATTACACCGTTTAGGACTGCCTGCGGCGCTGTTTGCCCAAAATATTATGCCAACTGGTCAACATGAAGAACAAAAAACATCTTTAGAGACTCTACCTGAGCATTTGCTTGCACCCATTAATGGCGCAATCGTGGCATGGAAAGTTCAAACAGGAGAGCACGTCACTGAAGGGCAAGTGGTAGCGATTATGGAAGCCATGAAAATGGAAGTTCAAGTGCTCGCACACCAAAGTGGTCAAATACAAATATCGGCAAACGTGGGGACAACTTGTCAGGCTGATCATGTGATTGCCAATATTCAATAGTCTTTAGACATGTGCAATTTAACCTGAGCGTAAAAATTGGAAATTTATAGTTAAATTTCCAATTTTATTTGACCTTTTACTGAAAGCCCGCTGTAATGCACGCCACTGTTTAATTGCAAACTTTTGACCATGCCGGATACAGTTGTTCTTTTTGACCTTGAAAATAATATGCCTACAGCACCAATGCTGGGTAAAATGGTTGAGCATTACGCTACATTATATCTTTTTAATTGTACTGGGCATTTTCATTATTCACTGGCTGATCTCACAGCGCTTTCCAGTTGGATCAACAGTGGTCAAGTGGTGATTTTAGACGTTCCTCAATCGGCTCAAAAAGAATATGAGTATGCCGTGATTGCAGGGCAATTATTGGCACTCTTAACACCAGATACACAGATCGAAATTATTTCTGCCACATCCACTTGTACGGTGTTGTTGGATATCATCCGTAATGTACATCTCGATTGCCGTCTTGTTCAAATTGATCCGACTGGTCAATTGCCAAGTCAAAAACGACAGCTTCCAAGTCTTGAAACAATTCAAAATAAACCGTATTTACAAATGGTTAAAAAGTATTGTGATGCTTTAGCAAAGATGACAGGAAAGCCGAATACAATTGAAAAATTACGCAACTCTGTTGCCAATACATTGCAAATTGTGCCAGAAAAAGCAAAGCATCTTGTAGGAATGCTGATTAATTTAAGAATTGTGAAATGCCTTGATGAACAAATTTCTTATCGGAAAAAGGTCTTAAAACAGTGGATCAGTCTCGATATAGAAAATTCAACTTCTCATGACCAAGCTGATCAACAGCTGGACAAACAATCGCATATTAAATTACATAAAATTGATCAAATTTTAGAAAGCTTACATGCGCATCCGCAACAGGTTATCCAAGAAATAGATGATCAGGAATCACTTGAAGCGGTACAACAGGTGCTGTTTAAAAACTTTGAGCAGATTGATCCTGTTCAAATTGAAGTGATTCATAAACTGAATGATTTAAAAACATCGAAACCCAAAGATATTTATGCATTGCGCGATCTATTGGAAAAAATGTTCCCTAAATCTGATGTTCGTTTATTGCTTAAAGAGTTGATTGAAAAAGGATATATTTATTGGAATGGGCATGAAGTGGTCTACAGTCATGAAATGTATTTGAATTAATGCTGTTCAAGTAGATGAGAGAAACACTCCAAGAGATCTCTGATCTACTTTCAGATTTTTTGATTTAAATGCTTTACAAGTTGGCAACACCACCATCTATCAATAGTTCTGTTCCAACAACAAAACGAGACTCATCAGAAGCAAGATAAATAAAGGCGTTGGCAATTTCTGTTGCTGTGGCAAGTCTTTGTAGTGGGACTAAATTTTCAATACTGGTTTTGAGCTGTTCAACTTCAGCAGGGCTGTCTGCGACTTTATTCAGTGCAGGTGTAAATGTCGGTCCAGGAGAAAGCAGATTAAAGCGTATTTTATGATTTAACAGTTCCCTTGAAAGTGTTTTGACCAAGGAGCGTAAGGCGATCTTTGAAGCAGCATACACACTGCTTTTTTCTAATGCGATATGAATGCTGGTTGAACCACATAAAATTACTGAACTGTTTGGATTAATCATAGGAAGAAGGCTTTGAATCAAAAAGAAAGGACCTTTTAGATTGGTATTTAACACCTCATCAAATTGTTCAACGCTCCATTGCCCAAAACGTTGATGGTTCACATTGCCTGCATTGATATAAATCACATCAAAGATAAAGGATAATTGCTGTAATTTTTTGAGAAAATCATGCTGTGAATTTAAGTCAGCATGGTCACATGTAAAACCGAAACTTTGCGATCCTAATTGCTGTTGAACTTGTGCAATTTGATTGATATTCCGTCCAGTAAAGACTACTCGTGCACCTTCTTCAATGGCTCGTTGTGCGGCAGCAAAGCCAATTCCACTGGTTGCACCTGTGATTAAAACAGTCTTGTCTTTTAATCTCATTTTTTCACTATAATGTCATTAAGAAACACGTATATTGTGAAAATTTATGCGCAGATGTAAGAACTTACCAAATGGTAACTAAGTCGCTGTTGGGTTTGAAATAGGCTGAAATCAGCTTTTATAAATTGTAGCTTTATGTAAGGTGAAAAATGACAACTGTGCAATATGAGCAAAACTGTTCAATTATGCGATTCGTTGCGATATTTTCAGGTAAATGGGTCTTGCCAATTGTTTATCATCTTATACAAGCTCAACATCCTGTGCGATTTAATCAATTACAAAAGGCTTTAGCACCGATTCCTCAAAAAGAACTTTCAAAACAGTTAAAGCTTTTAGAAGAATGCCAACTGATCTCCAAACAGATTTATCCAGAAGTACCTCCACGTGTAGAATATCAAATTACTGCATTGGGAAAATCTTTGGAAAGTTCGATTCGCTCATTGGGTGATTGGATGACGTTTTACGAAAAAAATAGAGATGAAAAATAAGACATTAAACTGACTTTAAAATTACAGATTCGTTGTAATTTTAATTTTAAACTTGCGTTTTATATTCAGCTTATGCAACTCTAATATAGGAATTTAAAGGTGAACTATGGAACACACTGGTCTTTGGGTTGCGCTCGTAATCGTTGTTTTTGTACTGGGCTCAATTTTTGGCTTACGCGTAAGCCCAAGAGAAAAGGCATTAGGTTTAATGCGTGAAAAAGCCCGAAAGATGGGTTTGCATCCGCGTTTGGTGGCTGCGCCAGAATGGACTAAAATCCCAATGGCAACAGAATCTCGTGCAAGTATGGTGGCTTATTATAGTGTACTTATTCCTGATGCACGTTTAGCGCTGATGCGTGCATGTGTCGAAGATGAAAAGCTTCACGTGATTCAAGGTGATGCGAAATTTAAAGATTTTCCCATTGCATTAAAGGGGATTTATGCTATTGATATGCAGGCAAATTGTGTAGGGCTATATTGGGATGAAGAATCTGACCTAAGAGCAACACAACTTGATGATATGAAAGCATATTTACTCAAATTGGCTGAAATTTAACTTAATAATAGGAACAGTGGTTTATTATGGCGAACGCTCCTCGGTCCACATCCAAAAGCACTACAGCAAAATCTCCTGATGCTGGAAAAAAGCGTGCATTAGTGATTGTGGAGTCGCCTGCAAAAGCGAAAACGATTAATAAATATTTAGGCTCAAATTACATTGTAAAGTCATCCGTAGGTCATGTCCGTGATTTACCTACAGGCGGCTCAAGTAAAACAGCAGAAAAAAAGCCAGCAACACGCACCAAGTTGACGGAAGATCAGAAGGCTGAAAAGGCACAATCCGCACTCGTCAATCGTATGGGTGTTGATCCAGAACATGGTTGGAAAGCTAAGTATGAAGTCCTTCCCGGCAAAGAGAATGTTGTTGCCGAACTCAAAAAGCTTGCCAAAGATGCAGATGAAATCTATCTCGCAACGGATTTGGATAGAGAAGGGGAAGCAATTGCTTGGCATTTGAGAGAAGTCATTGGTGGGGATGATAGCCGTTACCATCGTGTGGTTTTCAATGAAATTACCAAAAATGCCATCCAAGAAGCATTTAAACAGCCGACACGTCTAGATTTAAACCGAGTCAATGCGCAACAAGCTCGTCGTTTTCTAGACCGAGTTGTTGGCTTTATGGTTTCACCATTGTTATGGGAAAAAATTGCACGTGGTTTATCTGCGGGTCGCGTGCAATCTGTAGCTGTGAAATTGGTGGTGGAACGTGAACGTGAAATTCGTGCCTTTATTCCTGAAGAATATTGGCAAGTTTTTGCAGACACTAAATCTCAAAAAGATGAGATTCGCCTAGAAGCAGTGAAGCAAGCTGGTAAGACATTAAAATTACAGAATAAAGCACAAACTGATGCTTTGTTGAAAATTTTAAAAGATGCTGAATATAAAGTTGCCACTCGTGAAGATAAACCGACTAAGGTTAATCCAAGTGCGCCATATATCACTTCAACGCTACAACAAGCGGCAAGTACACGCTTAGGTTTCTCAGTAAAGAAAACCATGATGCTTGCACAACGTTTATATGAAGCTGGTTTTATTACCTATATGCGTACTGACTCAACATTTTTAAGTGATGATGCAGTCAGTATGGTGCGGCAGCACATTGAAACAGAGTTTGGTTCGAAATATTTACCTGCAAAAGCCAATCGCTATGGCAACAAGGCAAATGCACAAGAAGCCCATGAAGCAATTCGTCCTTCAAACGTTGGATTAAAAGGCGACAGCTTGGCTGGCGTTGAGCGTGATGCACAACGTTTATATGATTTAATTTGGCGTCAATTTGTTGCATGTCAAATGACACCTGCAGAGTATTTATCTTCAACAATTTTAGTGGATGCCAATGGCGTAGAGCTCAAAGCCAAAGGTCGTACTCTAGTTTTTGATGGTTTTACCAAAGTTCGTGGTCAAAACAAATCTGATGATGATGTTCTATTACCAGCAGTTAAAGTGGGTGAAATTTTAAAACTTGAGAAACTTGATCCTTCTCAACATTTCACTAAACCACCTGCACGTTTTACTGAAGCATCATTGGTCAAAGAATTGGAAAAACGTGGTATCGGTCGACCATCGACATATGCTGCGATTATTTCGACGATTCAAGATCGAGGCTATGTCAAGTTAGACAACCGCCGTCTTTTCGCTGAGAAGATGGGTGAAATTGTCACAGACCGTTTGGATGAGAACTTTAACAATCTAATGAATTACGCTTTTACAGCGGATTTAGAAGGTCAGTTGGATAAAGTTGCAGATGGTGAACGTAATTGGAAAGAGCTTCTTGATAGTTTCTATGGCGATTTTAAAAAGCGTTTAACCACAGCTCAAGGTGAGAATGGCATGCGCCGTAACTTACCTGTCGAAGTTGAGGATGTTCATTGTAAAGAATGCGAACGCCCAATGCAGATTCGTACAGGGACGACAGGTGTCTTTCTGGGGTGTTCAGGTTACAACTTACCTCCAAAAGAACGTTGTAAGGGCACGTTGAACCTAACGCCTGTCGAATCACTGGCAGCACTTTCCGATGATGATGGTGCTGAAACTGCCGATTTGATGTCGAAAAAACGCTGTCCAATTTGTGGTACTGCAATGGACAGCTATGTCATTGATGGTGGTCGAAAACTGCATATCTGTGGAAACAATCCAGACTGTGATGGTTATGAACTTGAAGAAGGTGAGTTCAAAATCAAGGGCTATGATGGTCCAACCATTCCTTGTGACAAGTGTGATGGTGAAATGCAGTTAAAAAATGGTCGGTTTGGTCCTTATTTTGCCTGTATGAGCTGTGATAATACCCGTAAAGTATTGAAGAATGGTCAACCTGCGCCACCACGTGTAGATCCAATCAAAATGGAACATTTACGTTCAACCAAACATGATGACTTCTTTGTTCTTCGTGATGGTGCTGCGGGTCTATTCTTGGCTGCAAGTAAGTTCCCGAAAGTACGTGAAACACGTGCACCTAAGGTTGCTGAATTGCGTTCTGTTGCAGATCAACTCGATCCAAAATATCAATTTATTTTGCAAGCACCTGATCAAGACCCAGATGGAAATCCGACATTGGTGAAATTCAGTCGTAAGAATCAAGCACAGTATATTGGTTCGGAAACACCTGAAGGTAAACAAACCAAGTGGTCCTTGGTTTACCAAGATGGAAAATGGGTTGAAGCCTAAGTTTTAATTACTCATAAAAATGCTCACAAAAGTGGGCATTTTTTATATCAATTATTATGGGAAGCGGTATGATAAATGAATGAATAAAAAACTAAAAATTGGGGATATTGTGGAAAATACTAAAAAATTTGCGGTTTTAATTGATGCTGATAATTCATCTGTGAACTCAATTTCGTCGGTATTGGAGGAAGTGGCAAAATATGGGATTGCCAGTGTAAAGCGTGTTTATGGGGATTGGAGCAGTGATTCTCTAAAAAAATGGAGAGAAGTCTTATTGCCGCATGCGATTACCCCTGTACAGCAATTTGCATATACCAGCGGTAAAGATGCTACAGATATGATTTTGATCATTGATGCGATGGATTTATTGTATGGTGGTGCATTGGATGGCTTTTGTATTGTGTCTAGTGATAGTGATTTTACCCCTTTGGCTTCAAGAATAAGGGAAAGTGGTTTAGTTGTTTATGGTTTTGGGCGTAAGAAAACACCTGAGCCATTTAAAAAAGCCTGTGATAAATTTATTTCGATTGAAAACTTGATTGCTGAAGAGAAAGAAGAAGAAAAACAAAGTACTGAAACTAAAAATAATGAAGATACCAAAAAACCTTCTCCAATCGACAAAGAAGAAACGAAAACACCCATTGATAAAGCCACTTTAAATTTGATTTATAAGGCGGTAAAAGACAACTCAGATGACAACGGTTGGGCATATCTAGGTTCTATTGGTACCTATTTAAGTACAGTAAAGCCAGATTTTGATACTCGTGATTATGGTTATACGAAGTTATCAGGACTGATAAAAGCTGTGGAAGTCTTTGAAACTAAAATAGAGGGGAGTCAAATGTTTCTTAAAAAGCGTAAAAAACAGAGCTAAATTCAATGTGGAAAAAACTTCGAATTGCAATTTTATTGATCATTCTGCTTATTGTAGGAATGAATGCTTGGCGAGATATGAATCAAGATTGGACAAAACCGATTGTGGTTTTACTCCATCCGATCAATGCAGATGGACAAGTCTCCACGTCTCATTATATACAGCAAATTTCTGTCGATGATTTACAAGAGATGACGCATTATTTGGCGCAGCAATCTCAACTTTTCCGTGGTCAAGCGCTATCTTTTCATTTTCAACTTGGGCGTGAATTAAATACTCTGCCGCCAAAGTTTCCTGAATCTTCAAGTATATTCAATACGATAATATGGAGTCTAAAGTTCAGGTTCTATGCATGGAACCAACATCAAGGAGTAGATGGAACGCCATCTGTGACCTTGTATTTGAATTATTATGATCCAAAGTTACAGAAAGTTTTAAAGCACTCAACTGCCTTAGAACGTGGGCGTATTGGCTCAGTCAACTTATTTGCCTCACCAAAGCAAAGTGCAAGTAATCAAGTTGTCTTAGTACATGAGTTATTACATACCTTTGGTGCGCAAGATAAATATGATTTATCGACAGGGCAGCCTCTTTATCCAACAGGTTATGCAAATCCTGAGCAACAACCACTTTACCCGCAACAGCGCGCAGAAATTATGGGCGGTTATATTCCACTTTCCCAAAGCAAAAGTAAAACCCCTGAACATTTGGAAGATACCATGATCAGTCGCTTAACTGCACAAGAGATGGGGTGGGTAAAATAGTATCTAGGGAATGCTGTTATTTTGTTGATTTCGTATAAAGGCAATATTTTATATGCTTTAGATGCAGATTTTATACAGACAAGATGCTGAATTAGATCAACAATCAAATCAATGAATAACAAACAAGAGAAGAATATGCGTACAGTCGGAAATGATTTAGTTCGTCACCAACTCCATGAAAACCGCAAATGGTATCTTTTACTTGGGGCATTGTTGGTCATCTTTGGATTGGTCTTATTGGCTTCATTGGGTATGGCAACACTTACAGTTGTCGTACTGTTTGGTGCGTTGATGATGATTGGTGGGGTTTTGCATCTTATCGCAGCATTTAAAATTTTTGATGGCGGGTTCCGCTGGCTTTGGGCATTGTTTGGTGTGCTGTATCTGATTGCTGGATATTATGCATTTAAGTCACCCGTGACTACCGCAGTGGTGCTTACCAATCTTCTGGCAATTGCTTTATTGATTGGTGGTTTTATTCGTATTTTTAATGCTTTTATGCTCAAGCCAATGTCTGGATGGGGATGGACATTATTTTCAGGTTTATTAACTTTGGCAACTGGGGCAATTATTCTGGCTTCACCAGATGCTCCTTTTTGGGTACTTGGATTATTCTTAGGCGTAGATATTTTATTTCAAGGAGTGAATTACCTGACTTTTGCCGCAGCAATTAAGCAGATTCCTCCTGTAAGTCACTAATTTAATCTTTGCTTCTAAAATAGATCAATAATAAAAAACGCCTGATGTATTACATCGGGCGTTTTTATTTTGCCGTTTCAATTGATGAAATTTGATCTTTTCAGGTACTTAATTTAAAAAATGAATGTTTACAACTTATTCAGGCGCAACACGATATTGACTAGAAATAGCAATGCGATTCCATGTGTTAATCACTATCCCAATCCATTCAATTGCAGTAATTTCAGCACTGGATAAATGTTGCGTTGCCTGCTCATAAGCTTGGTCAGGAAAATGATGCTGGGCAAGCAATGTGATTTCTTCAATTAAAATTAACGCTGCACGTTCTTTTTGATTAAAGTATTCGCTTTCACGCCAAGCACTGATCAGGGCGATACGATCAGTCGTCTCACCTGCTTTAACTGCATCTTGGGTATGCATGCGTACACAAAAAGCACATTGGTTGATTTGAGAAGCACGTAATTTCAATAAATGTGAAAAACCTATATCTAGTCCAGCTTGTTGAACTTTTTGCATAGATAAGTTTTCAAGTTCGATGACCGTTTTATAGAGTTCAGGGGCAGTTTTACCGAGATTTATACGTTGCATAATGATTATTTCTTGAGTGTTAATTTTTTCACTTCACAGTTTATTCGCTATAAAAAAATCGTTATGTTATTTTTTGAATATCACCAAAATAAATTTTCTCATGACTAAAGTTTTTGTTCTTGCTCCAGACTCATTTAAAGAAAGTATGACGGCTGAACAAGCCTGTTTTGCAATGCAACGCGGCATTGAAAAAGTCATTGCTAATGCGCAGTTTATTCATGTACCTATGGCTGATGGTGGTGAGGGAACCGTTGATGCTTTAGTCGCTGCTCGGGATGGTCGTAAAGTACATTTTGAAGTCACAGGTCCTTTGATTGGTCAAAATGTTCAAAGCTATTTAGGTTTAATTGATGATGGCAAAACAGCCGTTATTGAAATGGCGATGGCGAATGGTATTCACTTGATCGAAAAATCCCAACGTAATCCTTTAGTGACAACAACTATGGGTACAGGTGAAATGATCAAAGCAGCATTAGGGTTGGGTGTGTCTAAAATCATTATCGGTTTAGGGGGCAGTGTCACCAACGATGCAGGTGCAGGAATGGCACAAGCATTGGGAGTAAAATTTTTAGATAAAAATATGCACATTGTGAATGTTGGTGGTGGGCAACTGGAGCAAATTGAGAGCATTGATATTTCGCAATTGGACCATCGTTTAAAGCAGACTGAGATTATCATTGCCAGTGATGTGACTAATCCTTTGTGTGGAGCGTCTGGCGCTTCTTATGTGTTTGCCCCACAAAAAGGAGCAACACCAAAGATGGTTGAAAAACTTGATCAAAATTTAAAATATTTTGCGGAGTTGGTAAAACATCAATTAAATGTCGATGTTGCCGATGTACAGGGGGCGGGTGCAGCAGGTGGTTTAGGTTTTGGTCTGATGGTATTTACAGGTGCGAAAATACGTTCAGGCGTTGAGCTTGTGATTGAAGAAACTCAACTCGCTGAAAAAGTTGCGAAAGCTGATTATGTTTTGACTGGAGAAGGTGGTATGGATTTTCAGACCAAGTTCGGTAAAACCCCTTTTGGAGTGGCGCAAGTTGCTAAGAAGTTGAATAAACCAGTGATTGCTTTTGCTGGGTACGTGGGGCAAGGAATTGAGGAGTTATACACTGAGGGTTTCACTGCAATTTTTGCAATAGTTGATGGTGCTTGTGACTTACAAACAGCATTGAAGCAAGGTGAGAAAAATTTACAGCGTTGTTGTGAAAATGTGGCTCGCTTAATCAATCTATAGTGTTTCTAGATCGAGTAAATTTTGATTGTTTTTTATAGAGGTTGAATCTTTTATCTTCAATATTTCTCGATCTTCGATCCAGAGTAAAGCGTCAATTCACGACTTGATCATGAGCTTAAACTACATAATTTCATGATAGCTCTGCTAAACTAGCAGCCATCCATAAAATGATGAGTGAAAATGAGTTTAGCCAACCTGATCGATGAATTAAACCCTCAACAAAAACAAGCTGCTACGACTAAAAATAAGCATAGTCTAGTGCTTGCAGGGGCAGGTTGTGGCAAAACCAAAACTATTGTCGCTCGTGCGGCATACCTCATAGATCAAGGTATTCCTGCGAATCAAATTCAGATTTTGACCTTTACTCGTCGTTCTGCCAGTGAAATTGTAGCAAGAGTAGAGTTGGCATTGGGTGATCAGGCGAGAGGATTACGCGCTTCGACATTCCACACCTTTTGCATGTATCTACTGCGCCGTGCACCGAAAGCATTTGGTCTGGACCAGTTTTCAATCATTGATCGTGATGATCAATTGATGTTATTTCGTTTGATTCGGGGCAAGGATGATAAAAACAACCCGAATGCGTTACCCAAGCCACAACAACTTTGTGATTTATATTCTTTTGCTCGCAATACTCGTCAAAAACTCAGCTTAGCTTTAGAAAAACAGTTGCCTGAGTTTTTAGAATATAAAGATCAGATTGCTGAAATTATGAAAGAGTACGAAAGCCGTAAACGCACTCGTAGCTTTCTCGATTACGATGATATTCTGGCTGTTGTTGCATCGGCTTTGGCGCAATCGGAGGGATTGGTTGAGTATGTGGCAAGCCTATGTCAATACATGCTGGTTGATGAAATGCAGGATACCAATCCTTTGCAATGGGCGATTTTAGAACCGTTGAAAGAAAAAACCTCATTGTTTTGTGTCGGTGATGATGCACAATCTATTTATGGTTTTCGTGGTGCAGATTTTGAAAACATTCATCATTTCAAAGATCGAGTACCAGACGCAGAGATTTTCAAATTAGAAAAAAATTATCGATCTACTCAAGAGATTTTAGACCTCTCCAATTGGCTATTGGAGCAAAGCCCGATTCATTATGATAAAAAACTAGAAGCTTACCGAGGCGATGGTCTTAAACCACGTATGCATGTTTTTCCAAACGAGTTTGATGAAGCAAAGTGGATTGCAATCGACATTAAAGAACGTCATTTGTTGGAAGGCTCGGCATGGAATGATCATATGGTCTTGGTGCGTTCAGCTTTTGCTGCCAGACATATCGAAGCTGCATTTATTCAAGCCAATGTTCCATACCGGTTTATTGGTGGGATGAAATTACTTGAAACGGCACATGTCAAAGACTTATTGAGTTTATTGCGTGTGATTGCCAATCCGCTTGATGATATTGCTTGGATGCGTTTCTTAACCCTGTGGAATGGTGTAGGTGATGTCGGTGCAAGTAAGCTTGCTCAACAGCTGCTACTTGATCCTGATATTGAAAAAATTACGGATAAACTTGAGAAATTTGGGCGTATTCCAGATCATACCTTGTTGATCATGAAGCAAATGAGTGTGTTGAAAACTGAAGTTGAAGCTTGTGTTCGGCTTGGTGTTGAAGCAATTCTCAATCAGTTAGAAGAAAATTATGCTAAAAAGGACTGGCATAAACGCGTGGGTGATTTTGATCTTGTTAAACAGCTTGCCTCAAAACATAGCCAATTAAGTGAGTTTTTAGAAGAGTATGTGCTTGACCCTGTTTCAATTAGTGAGATCGAACGTCAGTCGCAAGATGATGTGGTAACACTGATTACGATTCATTCGGCAAAGGGAACTGAACAAAAAGTGTGTTATGTTGCCAATGTATCCGCAGGACAATATCCGCATGCACGCGCACAAGGTAATTTTGATGAAGTTGAGGAAGAACGCAGAGTTCTTTATGTGGCACTCACCCGTGCACAGAACGAATTGATTTTAACCAAGCAAAATTTAAACTTTTGGGCGCATCGTCAGACGGATGAACAAGGCAGAGAAATTGAAAGTTATTTCTTCAATGATTTAACTCGAAATTTATGTACAACAGAAACTCATTACAGACAACGAGAACAAACGGTTAAAAGTGCTTTAATCGAGCGGCAAGCGATTAATTTAGATTTTGGCATTGATCTGGATTAAACTATAGCAATCGTTTTTCATTCAAAAAGTAGGTAGGCGAGTGCTTTTTGATGTTTTTTGCCTCGTTTATATTTAAGGTTGTAAGATGAAAATTTTAGTTCGCAGTTTAGAACGCACTGTAACAGAAGCTGAATTATTAGAGTTGTTCCAACAATTTGGCACAGTGAAGTCTTGTACATTGGTGCTGGATGCAACCACAGGCAAATCAAAAGGTTTTGCTTTTGTTGAAATGCCACATGGCAGAGAAGCTGTAAAAGCGATCAAGGGTTTGAATACTTTGCGTTTACATGGTCATGGGATTCGTGTCAAAGCTGCTGAAGAAAAACCAGAAGCATAATTGGCAGATATTCTAAGGAGCATTTATTGCTCCTTTTTTATGGATTGAATAAAAATGGATAAATGTAAAAGAACATATCAGGCCTTATCTATTGTTGAGCCATTTGGTCGCTTTATTGCAGAAGGCCAAAAGAAAATGGAAATCCGCTCTTGGCAGCCTGAATCATTGCCACTTAAAGATTTAGTCATCGTTGAAAATAAAAATTACCTGACACAAGATGATGATGAGGAAATAGGGCGAGCCGTAGCCATCATTGATATTGAGTCAATTCATCCATGGACTGAAAGTGAACTCGCTTTGGCAATGGCTTCATATTGGGAAAAAGGCTATTGGGCATGGGTGATCAGTAATGTTCGTCCTATTGAAAAGTTGATTGAAGTACCAGCAAAACGGAAAATCTACGATATTGATATCTAACATGGATAAAATTCATTGTGATTTTTGTTCAATAAAGATTAAGCTAAGACTGTAACGAATGCCAAAATCTTAGGGAACTTTCATGTCACGTGTAGCTCGCTTTCATGCAGACCGTACCAATCAAAAACTTTATTTTGCTCGTCTTTCATGTATGCAGGCAGAGCAAACTGAAAATGTGCAGCAAGCTCAAGCTCAGCGTGAAGCAGCCGTATTTCATTTACATGGCGCAGTTCTGGCATTTTTACAGGAATTGGTTCGTTATTATCGCTTAAATGATTTGTCTCCTACGTTGAAGTCGATAGAAGAGAACATGGCAGCAAAAGGGCAAGTATCACCTGAAGTTTTGGTGATGCAAAAATTGGCAAAAGAAGGATTTATTGCTGAGCTTAAAAGAGCATATCGACTTTGCCAATATGCACCTGAACCGAGTGCGCCAGAACCTGAAGACGAGACATCTTCTAATTTAATTATTAAAGTGACACAAACACCACAAGCATGGTTGCCAGATACCAGAATTTTAAGAGAATGGCATCGTGATTTATCACAACTTATTGATGGTTTTCGTAATGAAATGGTTGAATTCTGATCTTTTTGATCAGATTCACTTGAAATTTTGTTTTAAATGACTATATAAAATATCTACAAGATGCAAAGTGCATTCAGTGCTTTGCCCCATGTTGAGCATGGAGGATTTATGTCTATCGAACAGTTAAAAGAGTTATTTGGGAATCAAGAAGCTATTTTGGAGTTAGTACAACTCGAAGGTGGTGAATTGGCATTGCGTAATGCAGGATCTGAAAAGGATCCATTGGTCACGATCCAATTTAATGAAGAAGTGAAAGCGTTATTGGGTGATCAAACACCAGCAATAGCTCAACAAATGATTCAAGCTGCATTATTCGCTTTACTTGAAAAGCAGGCGGATGAATGGCATGCGGAAGTTGTTGATGTGCAGCCGAAATATATGAGCTAAGGTTTGGTTTTCTAACATAATTAAAAAACGCACTTTAAAGTGCGTTTTCTTTGTCACATGTTTTAAATTTGCTGAAAGCTCATTTCAAATTCAATGCGTTGGTTCATGATGGTGTGCAATTTGAATTTGATTCAAAATATGATTGCTCATATTTTTCGCCATTTCCTCTTTTGCATAATAGACTTCACCAACATTGTCTTTGCGAATAACTTCTGCCTCTTCTTTATTTTCAGCACAAACCAAAACTTGAATTTCTGGATTTAGTAATTTTGCTGTGTCGACAATTTTATGAATATCGACAATATCCATCGGTGAAATAACCAATAGTCTTGCATGCTGAATATGCGCTTGAATAAGGACACTGGGTTCAGTGGCACGACCTGAAACCGCAGCAATACCTTTTTCACGTAAGTTTTCTACGATTTCACGATTTTCTTCTGCGATCACGACTTTAATACCATCTTCCATAAGTGTTTTGGTGATACGACGACCGACTTCACCATGACCGACAATCACCACTTGGTCACGCAAGTAAGCTTGATCGACTTCATCAGGAAGCATTGCCAAAGGGTCACCACTACGTTCAAGCAAGCGTGCTAAATGTGAGCGTTCACGAATCCAGCTCTGTACAGGCTCAATGGCTGAGAACAGGAATGAGTTTAGGGTAATCGAGAATAATGCACCTGCCAAAATCAAGTTTTGTGCTTCTGGACTGAGTAAACCAAGTGAGAGACCCAATGTGGCAAGAATAAATGAGAACTCACCAATTTGTGCCAAACTTGCACCAACAGTCAATGCAGTATTGATCGGGTAGCGGAAGAATAAAACTAACGCCATTGCTGCAAGTGTTTTACCAATCATGATGATGGCAATCACGGCTAAAATATGTAAAGGTTGTTCAATAATAATGCGCGGATCAAACAACATTCCCACAGAAACGAAGAAGAGGATTGAGAAAATTTCTCTTAATGGTAAGGTTTCTTCTTCTGCACGATGGCTAAAATCAGACTCTTTTACCACCATCCCCGCAAAGAATGCGCCTAATGCCATAGAGACGCCAAAGATCGCGTAAGAGCCATAAGCAATTGAAACTGCTGCTGCAACCACTGTTAAGGTAAAAAGCTCTCTAGAACCCAAACGAGCGACATATTGCATGATCATTGGAACAAGACGCTTACCAATAATGAGCATAAAGGCAATAAAGCCAGTGACTTTGAGTAGCGTGATGCCTAAAGTCATCCAAATGTTTTGATCTGACTCATGCCCTGCGATGGGATGTCCTCCCAAAAGTACTGCGGTTGCAGGAAGCAGAACCAAAACCAGTACCATGACCAGATCTTCGACCAATAACCAGCCGACTGCAATTTTACCATTGATCGAATCGAGTAAACCTTTATCACCCAAAGCTTTCAATAAAACCACGGTACTGGCACAAGATAAACTTAAACCAAAGACCAGTGCAGATCCAAAACTCCATCCCCAAAACATGGAAACAGCTATTCCCAACAAGGTTGCAACTGCGATTTGTAAAATTGCACCAGGTAAAGCAATTCTTCGAACTTGCATTAAATCATTGAGGGAAAAATGCATGCCTACACCAAACATCAAAAACATCACGCCTAATTCAGCAAGCTGATTGGCAAGTGTGATGTCTGCGACCACACCGGGTGTATTAGGACTAATAATAATCCCAGCAATAAGATAACCAATCAAAGGGGGAAGGCGTAAACGTGCAGCGATATAGCCAAAAATGAGGGCTATACCAAAGCCAACTGCAAGCAAAATAATCAGATCTACGTCATGAGGCACTAAATACTCCTTAATTTTTAGGAGAAATCATTCAAAAAATCATTTCTAGAAGGGTATGGCTCTGTGTGAAACCATAGAAAATGCACGAATAGTGCCAAATTTGTTGAAGATTTTAACAAGTTGAAGAAAAAAAAGGCAAAAAAAACGACCCAAATGGATCGTATTTTTTAAGAAAACTAAAATTATTTAATTTTAGCTTCTTTGAAGATAACGTGTTGACGGATTTTTGGATCAAATTTTTTGATTTCCATTTTTTCCGGCATAGTACGTTTGTTCTTAGTAGTGGTATAGAAATAACCTGTACCAGCAGTAGAAACTAGGCGAATTTTATCACGCATGGTTCAGACTCCTTAGATCTTTTGACCTTGAGCACGTAGGTCAGCAACAACCTTTTCAATGCCCAATTTGTCGATAATACGCATACCTTTAGTAGTTAGACGAAGACGTACGAAACGTTTTTCGCTTTCTAACCAGAAACGGTGGTGATGCAGGTTCGGCTCGAACCGGCGTTTAGTTTTGTTGTTGGCGTGTGAGACGTTGTTACCAACGACTGGACGCTTGCCGGTAACTTGGCAAACCTTAGACATGGTGTAACTCCATTGATTTAGCCAACAGCAAATCTGTATGGCCAGTCAAAATAAAACGGATTGAATTCATTCAAGGGGCGTTTTATACCAAAATTCCGCTTAAAAGACAAGCGGAATTCGTCAAAACGCAATCTGATCTATTGTGATAGATCATGCCTTGATCAGTTAGCGTAAGAAAGTTTTCTCTAAAATTTTATTTAGGGGTTTATCGTAAGGCGCTAAGATGAATTTTAAGCTGAATAGCTTAGGAATAGACATCACTGAACGCTCATGTGATAAACCAAAGAAACCTTCTGGGCCATGATATTTGCCCATACCCGAAGCACCTACGCCACCAAATGGTAGATCGTCTTGTGCAACATGGGTTAGAACGGCATTTTGACCGAAATGTCCTGAGTGAGTACGTTGGGAAACATATTCAGCACGAGCATTGTCAAAGTCGAAATAGTATAAAGCAAGTGGACGAGGTCTGCCATTAATAAAGTCAATCACATCGTCGATTTGATCATATTCCATGATTGGAAGGACTGGACCAAAAATTTCATTCTTCATAATGTCCATAGTCGGTAAGACACCTGTTAAGAATGTTGGGGCAATTTTTCGTACAGCGGTTAAATCCTCATGATTAGGATTAATCTCAGTGAATTGAGCACCTTGTTGACGCGCATCTTCTAAATACCCTTGGATACGATTGTATTGTTTATCATTAATGATGCTGGTGTAATCCTGATTGTCTCGCAAGGTTGGGTACATTGCTGTAGCGATTTCTTTAAATGAATCAATGAACTCAGCAGTTTTACCTTTAGGCAGGAACATATAGTCAGGTGCAACACAGGTTTGACCTGCATTCCAAAGCTTACCAAATGCAATTCGTTCAGCCACCAATTTTAAGTCGCTAGACGGATGTACAATCACTGGTGATTTACCACCCAGTTCAAGAATAACAGGCACAAGATTCTCTGCCGCTGCACTCATCACTGTTTTACCCACATTGGTAGAACCAGTAAAAATGATTTTATCGAAGGCTAAATGCGAAAAAGCATCAGAAATTTGTCCACCACCATTCACGACTGCAACCAACTCTTGTGGGAATGCTTCTGATAATGCATTTTCAAGCACATAACCAAATTGAGAAGATGAACTGGAAATCTTTAACATGGCATGATTACCAGCAGCCAAGGCGCAAATCAGCGGTCCAACTGACAGTAACAATGGGTAATTCCAAGGTGCGATAATTCCAATTACACCTAGAGGTTGATATTGCACCCAGGCTTTGCCTGGTTGGTGTAACATAGAGACATGGCGCTTAGATGGTTTCATCCATGCTGTTAAATGCTTGCTATAATATTTAATTTGCTCTAAACAGGTAAGTAGTTCACCGATTTTAGTTTCGCTGATTGAACGATTGCCGTAGTCTTGATTGATTGCATCTGCAAATTGATCTTGATATTTTACCAAAACTTTTTTCAAGCGAGCTAAACGTTCAATACGCTCTTTAGCTGTAGGAACAGGATAACGCTGATAAGCAGCTTTCTGTTGTTCAAGCAGATCGTGCATATGTTGAACTTCAGGTGAATAGGAAGTCATTGAATTTGTTTTTGTATGACTGTTCATGACAAACACCATTTACGAATAGGTTAATATAATATATTTTTTAGAGTAAATACTCTAAATAGTCAAGTCACTTTATGTTAGCTTGTGCTAACGGTTAAAAATGGTAATAGGATGTCAAGCTCCAAAACTTTGAAAACGAAAGATCGAATTTTGCAGATTAGTCTGCAACTTTTTAATGAACGCGGAGAGCGTGCAGTTACGACAAATCATATTGCTGCTGAGCTTGGGATTAGTCCTGGAAATTTGTATTATCATTTTCGAAATAAGCAAGAAATCATTAAAGAGTTGATGGAGCAATATCAAAAAGAAACATTAGATATGCTTTCATTACCCGATGACCGTAAAGTCAATGCAAATGATAAGATTCGTTATTTTCAAGTTTTGAGTAGCCAACTTTGGGAATATCGTTTCTTACATCGTGATGTTTATCACTTAATAGAAAATAATGATGATTTTAGAAAAATATATCCTCGTTTCGCTGGAAAAGTGATGCAGCAGGGACAAAAAATTTATCATGCCTTTGTTCAAGCGGGCTTGATGCAGATGACAGCTTCTGAAATTGAAGCGTTGATTATCAATATTTGGATTGTACTGACCAACTGGACAAACTTCCTTTATATGTCTGGGCATTTGAGTGATTCCAATCATTTGGATGAAAAATGGATTTGGCAGGCGTTACGTCAAATGGTGTTTTTGGAAGGTCCGTATTTGCGTGGTGAAAGCCGTGAAACCTATGAGCGCTTGTTGGAAAGTTTTGGTTCTTCAGAATTATTTGCAAGTTTATCGGCAGTAAAACACGATTGATGCCGAATCAAGATTGAAAGCTGCTAAAAAAGCGTTAGAATACTCGGCTGTTTTAAACTAATTTATAAGTGATATCCTTCAACATGAACATGACTACTGCCAACACAGCACGTCTACTGATTACTTGTGAAGACAAGCCAGGAATCGTGCAAGCTGTATCGAGCTTTTTGTATCATCAGGGCGCAAATATTACCGCGCTTGATCAATACGCAACTGAAGCTCAGGGCGGACGTTATTTCATGCGTGTTGAATTTGAACTTGACCATTTGCAATCTCGTCGTGAAAGTCTGATCCAAACTTTTGCAAGTAATGTTGCTGAACGCTATAGCATGCATTGGCGTTTAAGCTTGGTGAGCGATATTAAAAAAGTAGGTATCTTGGTCTCTAAAGTCGACCATGCTTTACTTGAGTTACTTTGGCGTCATTCACGTGGCGGTTTACATTGTGAAATCACACAAGTGGTTTCAAATCATGAAGATTTGCGTGAGTCAGTAGAGAACTTTGGTATTCCTTTCCATGTGGTTCCAGTCAATAAAGAAAATAAGCGTGAAGCGTATGCGCAAATTGATGAACTCATGCAAGGCAATGACTTGCTGGTGCTTGCACGCTATATGCAGATTCTTGATGAAGAGTTTGTACAAAAATGGGAAATGAAGGTGATTAATATTCATCATTCATTCTTACCTGCATTTGTCGGCGCTAATCCTTATAAACAAGCCTATGAAAAGGGTGTGAAGTTGATTGGTGCAACAGCCCATTATGTCACAGCTGATTTGGACCAAGGACCAATTATTGAGCAAGATGTAGAACGTGTAAATCACGATTTTACTGTTGAGCAATTACGTGAATTAGGTCAGGATGTTGAGCGTAATGTTTTGGCAAGAGCAGTCAAATGGCATCTTGAAGATCGTATTATTGTCGATGGCAACAAGACTGTTGTATTTCAATAATATGTGAATGTTGGTTAAATTTTTAAGATGAAAAAGGGATGCTTTAAGCATCCCTTTTTATTTTTTTATTTGTAAAAATGATAAAAAACGCAAAAAAAGCTGTTGCAAATGAAAACACTTCTCATTTATCATTGTTGCACTTTAATTGTTCTATCCGATGAGCTTAATCTGTAAATTGATTATTTTACAGTTTACTCAATTTTAGGTATTTAGATTCTTATGAGTCAGTCTTCCTCTGCACCACTTCAAACGCCTCCACCGATGAAGAAAAAAGTCCTTGCTGCAGTCTTAGCAGTTATTGTTGGGCATGTAGGTGTATTGTGGGGAATCAGTAATATGAAGGCTTTTGAATTACCTCAAATAAAGAAAGAACCTTTAAAAATCAAATTTTTAAAGCTCAAAGAAGATGCTCCACCACCGCCTCCACCTCCTGTTGAACAGATCAAGCCTAAAGTTAAACCTAAGCCGGTAGAGAAGAAAATCGAACCGAAACCGGTGGTTAAACCGAAAATCATTGAACAGAAAAAACCTGTTGTAAATGATGATCGTGCAAGAAAGCTTGAAGAGCAGAAACGTTTAGATGATCAAAAACGTTTAGAAGATCAGAAGCGTATGGATGAGCAAAAACGTCTAGATGAGCAAAAGCGTTTAGAAGATCAAAAACGTTTGGATCAACAGAAGCGTGAACAAGAGGAACGTGACCGTCAGCGTCGTGAGCAAGAACAAAGAAATACGCCACGTAATGTCAGTGACGGACAAGTGTCTTGGAATCGCAGTCCTCGAATTGCAAAAGACCAGTTACTTAAACTGATGTCACCTGAAGATGGTACAAAGGTTGTAAATCTTGAAATTACCGCAGATGCGAATGGAAATATTACCAATGTACGTGTGATCCAATCGAGTGGTAACTCAAGTTTAGACAGTTACGTTGTTAAACAGACACAATCTGCAAAATTTAAAGCCTACAAAGAAAATGGCACTGGTGTACCATTTAAAATTAGGCAGGATTTTGCGTTGTCAGTCTCTAAAAAATGATTTTTTTTAAGAATTAGGAAATGTGCATATGAACTTTTCAGTTTATTGGCAACATGCTGATGCGGTCAGTAAAACACTGTATTTCGTGTTATTGGCAATGTCTATTGCAACGTGGACTGTGTTCATTTTGCGTATTTTGGGCACGCGTCAACTCAAGCAGGTTGCTCAAGACCATCTCGCTCAAGCGTTGAGTGCATTAAAGGCAAAACTTGCACCACTTGGATTTGATCAACGTAAAGCAGTTGCAGAACAAGCTTTATTGCGTCAGATTTCAGTAGAGAAAGCCAATGCTGAAAAGGGTGTTTCTGTATTAGGTACGATTGCTTCACTGGCACCATTTGTGGGTTTATTTGGTACAGTATGGGGAATTTTCCATGCATTGGTTGCTGTCGGTAAAAGCGGTCAAGCAGGTTTAGCGCAAGTTGCAACACCTGTTGGTGAGGCGTTGATCATGACAGGGCTTGGTCTTGCAGTCGCAATTCCTGCTGTATTGGCGTATAACATCTGTGTACGTTTCAATCGCACTTTGTCAAATGAATTACAAGATCAAGCACATGGTTTATTGATTGATACGATGTTGCAGCAAGAATCTTCAACAAAAAAAGTTGAAGCTGAAGCAACAAATAAAGGTTTAGTTGGAGGTCAAGCTTAATGGCTTTTCAATTGGGAGAAGACAACGATTCTGGCATGAATGAGATGAATCTTATTCCGCTGATCGATATTATGTTGGTATTGATGATCATCTTCTTGGTGACAGCAACCGTTGCTAACCCATCGATACCGTTAACCTTACCGAAAACTACCGCTGAAGTGAATGCTCCACCTCCTGAAGCCATTACGATTAGTATTAATCAGCAAGGCGAAGTGGCTTGGAATGATCAAATCATTACTTTAGATGAATTATCAAAACGATTTGATGAAGCAGGACAAAAAGCTGTTAAACCAGCTGTTCAGCTAAGAGCCGATAAAGAGTCGCGTTATGATACTGTTGCACAAGTGATGTCACGTGCAAGTGAGGCAGGATTAAATGATCTTGCGTTTATGAGTGATAATTAATAAATAACAAGAAAATGATAATATTTTTTAAAACCTCCCAGATGGGAGGTTTTTTTATACGGATTTTAAACGCTTTAAATTTTAAAAAGACTTAATCTTTGAGTAAGTCTTGGAATTGGCTATGTAATTTGAGCAGTTTAGGAGGAATGGCAAAATTACAGTATCCCTGCGCAGGGTTTCGAGCAAAGAAGTTTTGATGATATTCTTCCGCAGGATGGAAGATTGGGGCTGGACTGAGTTCAGTGACAATATTTAGCCCATCTGCTTTGAGTTGCTCAATAAAGCTTTCAGACTCGACCTTTTGCTGTTCATTGAAATAATAAATGACAGAACGGTACTGTGTGCCAATATCATTGCCTTGACGGTTTAATGTGGTTGGATCATGTATTGCAAAAAATACAGTGAGCAATTGTTGATAGTTGATCTGTTGTTGATCGAAATCAATCAAAATCACTTCAGCATGATTGGTATCTCCATTGCAAATCGCCTCATAGGTAGGATTGGTTGTATGCCCACCAGCATAACCACTTACCACCTTTTGAACACCTTTAAGCTGTAAAAAAACGGCTTCTGTACACCAAAAACAGCCACCACCGAATAAAGCTTGTTGCATTGAGAAATCCTTTTATTATTGAATAGGAAAAAATATGATCTAAATGATCATAGCGTGAATGATGTGATAGTGTCATATCACTATTTCAGAATAGATAGTATTACAACCTGATTAAGTTGATCAGTCAGTGGAAATTGTAGCTAGATTTAACATCAAAAAAATATAAATAAATTGTCAAAGCTTATTGTATTCGTGTGAGTAAAAGACATTTGAAAAAATGCGCTCATAAAAAATTGATTTTATACCAACGAGGTTGTTAAGTTTTTTGTATTCGCTTAAATGCTGGGTGGAGTAGGAGAAAAATTAAGCTTTCCTTTATGAAAATATTTCTTTCCTTCAAAGGATAAATACGATGTGTAATCGTTATCAAGCATAAGAATGACTTTTTTTTCTGCATGTATTTTGTAGAAGAAATCAGATTCTTTATGCGTTGTAACTTTTATTATTATTCCATTGGGTAGAATCGCTTTAGCAGCTTGGATATCTGTTTTATATTTATATATATCAATACTTTCTTGATCTTCCCACCATGAAATAATAATTTCCATATTGTCAAAAGGGCTATACCAGAGCACTTCAATCGCCCCATAATCAACCCACACTGGTATGACGAATGACATTTTGTTCACCAACTATTTATTTTCTATATAACTAACATACGTCATTTTATGTGAAATTCTTAAATTTTATTTTTCATCAATATTTTAACTTAAGCCATTCCAGTATACTGAAATGGCTTTAATGATTTTCATATTCCAAAATTAATCAAGAAATAATGCTTCTCAATGATATTTGTTTCAATGAAACAATCTTTATTCGTCGTCTAATAAGTCCATTTGCTTGGCAATTTGGTAAAGATTATTTGAACGATTGCCTGTGCGACAGAACATAAGGACCGGCTTTGGAAGTTCATTAAAACGATTCGCAAACGTTCTGACATCGACTTCTGTAATTTGTCCTGCAACAACAGGTAAAAATACATAATCTAACCCAGCAGCACGTGCTGCTTCTTCGATCTGTGCGCTGGTAGGCTGTTCTGAACCACCCTCTAAATCAGGGCGGTTATTGATCACAGACTTAAACCCTTTCTCTGCAACTTGAGCAATATGTTCTGGACCTATTTGACCTGCGAAACCAACATTTTCACTCATTTCGTCACTCCTATATTATTTAAAATCAAATATGCTATATATAATAGCATTAAGCTCAGAACTGAGTTTGGACTACAAAAGATTTATAAAAGAAATATCTATAAAAGATAACGCAATGGAGTGTGTATGTACGCATATACAGTTGAACCACTGTATGTCCCGATCGGGCAAGAAGTTATAGCCGCAGATTTTTATCGTCCTAAAAACTTAAAGAAACCAGCTGTAATCATTATGGCACATGGCTTTGCTTGTCTCAGACAATTTAGACTGATTGCATATGCACAAAAATTTGCGCAAGCTGGTTATGCGGTTGTGCTCTTTGACTATCGTTTCTGGGGAGGGAGTACTGGCTTTCCCCGTGAACTGATTTCTTTACAAAATCAGATGGAAGATTGGAAAACGGTCGTTAATTATGTGGCAACACAAAAGAAAATAAATTCTAAGAAAATGGTGTTATGGGGGACATCGCTGAGTGGTGGTTATGTATTGAGCCTTGCCAGTGAACTTAAAAATGTTCAAGGGATCATGGTACAGGTACCTTATGTCGATGGGGCAGAAACGGCAAAATCATTCCCGATTCAGCAGCTTCCTAAAGCTTTAAAAATATCCAGTCAAGATTATATGGGGGCAAAAGTTGGGATGCTGCCACGTACCTTACCTGTCGTGCATCCCTATGATCTTTGCTTCATTCCAACCAAAGATAGCTACAGCGGTTATATGTCGATTGTACATCCCGATTATTTTTGGAGTGGTGAAGTTCCTGCACGTGTTTTCTTTAACTTAATTCGTTTTAGACCGATTCAGACAGTAAGAAGTATAAATATTCCAGTGTTATTTATTGCTTCTAAAAAAGACAGTTTTATCCCAATAGAATCTAGTCGAGAAACGGCGACGAACATAGCACCTTTTGTGCAATATCATGAGTGGGATATGGCGCATTTTGATATTTATCACGGGAAATGGTTGGAAAAAGCAATTTTGACCCAATTAGACTTTTTACACCAACATATAGGAGTGAGCTAGATGATTATCGTATGTCCATCATGTGGCGCAAAAAACCGTGTTCCTGAAGACAAGCTGAATGCGCAGCCGAGTTGTGGGCAATGCCATCAAAATCTTATACCACTTGCTCCAATTGAATTAAATGAACAGAATTTTAGTAATTTTGTGAGTCACAGTGACTTACCTATCCTGATAGATTTATGGGCAGAGTGGTGCGGTCCATGCAAAATGATGGCACCTCATTTTGCCCAAGTGGCGGGCAGTAATCCCAATGTGGTTTTTGCCAAAATTGATACAGAAGCCAACCCTCGTTTGAGTAGTGCATTTAATATTCGTAGCATACCAACCTTGGTTTTAATGAATAAAACCACAGAAGTTGCTAGAATTAGCGGTGCGTTACGGGCTAACCAATTACAAGAATGGTTAGATCAACAATTGAATGCCCTTAAGTAATTCACGGGCTCGGAGTTATTGTGTCAGATTCTCATGTAAAACCTGAAGGTACACTGTCTTTACAAACCATCGCAATGCCAGCGGATACAAACTGGAGTGGTGATGTTTTTGGTGGTTGGATTGTTTCACAAATGGACTTGGCTGGCGCTATTCATGCAGAACGTTTTAGTAAAGGGCGTTGTGCAACTATTTCGATTAATCAAATGACTTTCCTTGTTCCAGTGAAAGTGGGTGATGTGATTAGTTGTTATACCAAAATTTTAAAAGTGGGGAATACCTCCATTCAAATGCAGATTGAAGTGTGGGACAGTCACGACAGTTCACGTGCTGCCAAGCGTGTAACAGCAGGTGTATTCACTTTTGTTGCTGTAGACGTTACAGGGAATAAACGACAAATTCCTGAGGATGTCAAACAAAAGCACCTTGCATCACAAACAGTGTGATGGCTTCAAATTAAAAAATCCCAACATTGTTTGGGATTTTTTTTATGCGTTCGAACAGTACAGATTTGCTGTTTTAGAACATGGTGTTTTGATTGGCACTTGTCTCAGGAACGGGTTGTCGTACATCCCAGTGTTCAACAATCTTGCCATTTTCAACTCTAAAAATGTCGATAATCGCAACACCTCGATCTTGTGGATTCATTGTGGAATGAACATGCAGAAATACTAAATTTCCTTCAGCGACCGCACGTTTAATCACACTTTTTGCTTCCGGATTGTCTTGAAAATATTGGGTAAAGTAGTTCACAAATGGTGCTTTGCCGTCAGGAACACGTGGGTTGTGCTGAATATACTGTTCACCAATATAGCGATCAGCATAAGTTTTGACTTGGTGTTTCTGAAATACACCCTCATAAAAATCAGTCACAAGCGCTTTGTTCTGTTGTGCAAGCTGGTTTGCCGCCACGACTTTTGTGCTGTTGTTAGTGAGGTTAGAGTTGATTTGATTTTGGGCACATGCTGTTAAAAATAAAACAGGACTCAACATGAGCATCAATACAATTAATTTACGTGGGATATTGGATTTCATGATTATTCTCAATATTTCAAGATGATGTTTTAACATCATCTTGATGAATAAATATTGATGAATATAGTTGCCAATCGTCATTTATTATGGGGACTTTAGTAATTTTTATACTTACTTAAAAGTAAGTTTTATTTACATTTATTTATTTTTTAGGCGATCTTTAGATACCCATGCCCAAACCATTTGGCATTCTACAGGTTCTTTGCCTGATTCATCCATAATCGTAACTGGAACTAGGGTTTCACCCTTTTCAGACGTTTGCATTTCTAAAATTTGTTCAGGGCTAAGGGTAGCTGTTGCTGTCATGTCACCCTTAGATGGGCGTTTGTAGTCAATATGCATACTTTTGATCAATACAATTGAGCTATCAGGAACATTCATTCCTGTCACAAAACCTGTGGCTGTTTCTGCAATTAATGCCATCGCAACAGCGTGTAATTGACCAATATGATTTTGCATAGCGCGATGGTTTTTAATCTCCACCACCACTTTTGAAGAGCTGACCTCGAGGTATTTAATATTGGCTGTACCCACCATAGGGACAACTCGACCAAAGGCTTTACTCCAGAGCGTACTACGAATGCCTTTAGGGAATTTAGAAGTCGCTTTTACAAGTTTAGATAAACGATTGGTCTGAGTCATGTCTTAACCTATAGGGCTATTAAAGACTTTAGTCTTTGAAGTTGTTAAATTGTAAAGGTACACCGAACTGTTGTTCTTTTAAAAACGCCATAACTTGCTGTAATGTATCGCGCTTTTTATCCGTTACACGAATCTTGTCACCTTGGATAGAAGATTGCACTTTGACGCCGCTTTCTTTAATGGCTTTATTAATTTTTTTTGCGGTATCTGAGTCAAGTCCATCTTTGAGTTTGATCACTTGAATAACATTCTTACCTGAAGCCGTCATTTTTTGAGGATCAAGTGCTTGGATATCAACTTTACGTTTAAAGAAATGATTTTCAAGCATGCTATAAACCTGTTCACATTGGAAATCGCTTTCAGTTGAGATTTTAATCTCTTTGGCTTTTTCGTTGATCTCGATAGAAACATCCTGACCACGGAAGTCGAAGCGTGTAGCAATTTCTTTTTGGGTGTTTTGAACCGCATGATTGACTTCAAAAATCTCTAATTCTGAAACAATATCGAAAGATGGCATAGTTTAGACCTTTACAAATAGAAAGAATATCTGAGATGCTAGGGATGTTTTCTTCATTTGCCAAGTGTTGTTTACATCAAAGGAGTGCACAATGATCCGTAAATTAGAAATTACAACATTTGAGTTCCCAGAAGATGCCATTATCTGGGATGTTCGTGACGCAAAAGCCTTTGCTGAAGGTCATGTGAAAGGTGCTGTAAATCAGCCCATCGATAGCCTAAGTGCAGAGAGCTTGACTCAAGTGAATTCGGATCAGTCCATCTACATCTTATGTGGTGGTGGAAGTAAGGCACCTCGTGCTGCTGAAAAATTAGAAAGTTTAGATGGTTCTCGCGATTATGTCGTGCTTATGGGCGGTACTCGTGCTGCACGTGATGCAGGCTTACCATTAGAACAAGGTTCGTAAAAAAGCGCCGAAAGGCGCTTTTTTATTGTCAGTAGATGTGATTAACGATCAACATGATTTGGCTTGAAGTATGGTTTCTTTGGTTTTAGTTTTTTATTGAAACGTTTGATATCCAATTTTCTCAAAAGCGTTTCTGGCACAGGGCAAGCTTCATTTAAAATCATTGCAATCAAAACTTCACTACACAGCGGTGCAAATAAAAAGCCTTTAGAACCCAGTCCTGAAAAAGTATAAATTTCTTTGTCTTTCTCAACTTTTCCGAGTAATGGGAAATAATCCAAACTCTGCGCACGTACGGATGCACGACCATGCCATTCTGCAACAGGTGCGAGCCTTTCTGCATATTGTGGAAATACACTGTGGATAAGATCATAGTTATGCACATGGTCTTCCGCTAATACTTCAGTATCATCTCGATTAGGATAAAAAGAAGCGCCTAAGATCAACTGTTGATCATCAAGTTGCATGCAATAACCGCCGTAGCTATAAGCATGTTTGGGATTGAGTTTGTGTTGACTGTTGTTGAGCCAACTCACTTGCCCACGGATGGGTTTAAGTATGGGAAAGTTTTCAAAAAAATGTTGGCTGTCTTTGGCACAGCAAACAATCACATGGTCAAAGTCGCCCAGAGGGCTATGCTGATGATCGAATAAGGTCAGTCGCTGAACATTTGTTTGAGTAATATTTTCGATTTTGGCATGTTTTAATTGAATCAACGGATGTTCAAGAATTTGATCTTTGAGTTGTTGCGGATAGACTGAACCTGCTTGAGTCAACTGCAAACTTTTGTATTGAGTGTGCAGATCGAGTTGTTCTGCTGTTTGTGCTTTAAGTAAATCTTGAGGATATTCACTCGCTAAGTGAAGCAATTCATCCGGATTTTTTTGTGCCAGTTGCTGAACGGCAATCGGACGAAAGGCACTAAAATTTTGATAATGATTAAGCGCATATTGCCAAGCTAAGGTCATTAAATGTTCTGAACTCTGCTCAATCGGGCTGAGTTTTGGATTGAGCAATGCCAAGGGATTACCAGATGCACCTGATAATGGGGCAGATTGCTCGTAAATCGTAACTTGATGTCCACGTTGAGCTAAACCCCATGCACAACTTAAACCCGCAATTCCTGCGCCAATAATCGCAATTTGACGTTGATCAAAATGATCTGTTGAGGTGGGATGAATGTGTAGTTGTTGTTCTTGGCTTTGTTCTGCAATGGTCTCAGGCGCATTCCAAATCGCTTTTAACATCTCGCGTTTATGTCCAAAACCACGTGGACGTGAAATGGTGATACCGTGTTGTGTTAAACCGCGCTTAAGCACGCCTGCTACACTGAATGAGGCAAATGTTGTTCCTATGTCAGAAAGTCTGATGAGATTGTTTAAAACATTGGCTTCCCACATGTCAGGATTGCATGAAGGCGCAAAACCATCTAAAAACCATGCATTGACGGGATGGGTTTTTGCAATAAGGGGAAAGACATCATGTGCATCACCTAACCAAAGATCAATTGAAAATCGGGCTTCAGGAAAGTTTAAACGATGGCATCCTGCAATTGGTAAGAGGTACTGTTCAATCAGTTGTTGTGAAAAACCTTTTAGCTCAGACCAGACTGCTAAAGCACGAATTAAATCTTGCTTAGACAGTGGGAACTTTTCGACGCTGATGACGTGTAAGTGACTATGATTATCGGGACGAACCTGTTGCCAAAGTTGCCATAAGGCGAGAATATTGAGCCCTGTACCAAAACCTGTCTCACCTACACAAAAATACTCAAAATCACGCAAAGCCCCTAGTCTGGTTTCAAGGTCATTGCCATTCAAAAAAACATGTCGTGTTTCTAGTAGTCCATTGTCTTTTGAAAAATAGACATCACCAAATTGTTTTGAAATTGGAACTTCAATTCCATCAACACATTGCCAGTCTAAGTCGGCAGTTTGAATGGCATTTGACAACGTGAATTACCTTTTAATGATTGAGATGTGGAGAACGCTTGAAATTATTCATATTCAAAACGATAGAGCATTATGATGCCAACAGATCATGGAGATTTACAACACTTGATTTGACGCTAGATACTATTTACAACTTTTTCCAGTAGGTAAATCGCATTTAAATGTAGTCTAGCTGTTCTAAAACATATTTCAATAAGAATGCCCTGCAGGCATAAAAATGTCGAAAACAACTTTTATACGTGGAGGGCATTAGAGTATCTGGATGAATGCGGTCTTGATCGTGGTTTACCACTGACGACGGCGTTTGGTATAGATATAGCTTGCGATTAAAAAGCCAAGTAATACACCCACGGCAATGGTAGCTGCACCATATAAAAACATTTGTGCGCTTTGTTCACTTTGTAGGACTTGAACCTGCACTCCAAGATTATCATTTTTCAATTGTAATTCTTGGTTCTGCGCCAAGGCTTCTAAATTGGCTTTTTCAAGCTGTTGCAACCGAGTTGCTTGGTCTTTAACTAAAGCCTTGACTTTGGCATCTTGAGACGCTTTTTCCTTGACAATTTGTTCAGCAGTTAAAGGTTTATTTTCTTGTGCCTGTGCCTGAGTTTGAACTGTCGCATTTGCACCAGCAACTGCAGGAATGATATTGGGTTTTGGTGGCGCGACAGTTGGATTCGCCTGAGCGGAAGGCGCTGCTGTCGTTGTTTGAGCTGTGAGTGCCTGTGTTGGCTCTGCCCATAACATAGGAGATAGAAGTATCGTAGAACTTAAAGTCAGACGAAGTAAGCTTTGAACGACAACGCGCATTTTGTTATCCCTTAGGTAATGCTTTATTGAATGGCTTAACATCGATATGACGATAAATTCCTTCTTTAAGGAAAGGTTCGTCTTTCAGCCATTCATCTAATGCCTCACGACTTTCAAAATCAAGAATCATCGTACTGCCATAAAAACCTGCTTGGGGATTTTCACGATCAACGGGCATTGCTCCAGCCACAATAACACGACCTTCAGCATCTAATTTTTCTAGTCGAGCCAAATGCTGTGGACGTACAGCAAGACGTTTTTCTACTGTACCTTCGTGATCAGTACAGGTAATTACAAATAATGGCATGATATTTCTCGATTTTTCTAAAACACTTTATTCGTCGCCTGACTTGAAGTGTTTTCGTAATATAACAAACTGGATAATGATAAAGGAAAACATCACAATCATGTCACCAAATGCTGTAAATTCTCCCCAATATTTGCCGTCTGCAAATAAAAAAGCAAAGAAAACATGTAAACCTGACATCACAATGAACATCGCTGCCCAAGCAAAGTTTAAATTTTTCCAACCTTTTTCAGTCAGGTCTAAAACCGGACCAAATAGTCGTTGAATGAGTGGTTTTTTATCTTTACCAAAATAAGGAGAAAGCAAGAAAGCGCCTGCAAAAACTAAATTCAGAATTGCAGCTTTTAAGCGAATATAGAAGTCATCACTTAACATTAAAGTGATTCCACCAAAAATCACAGTCATAAATAAAACAAACCATTGTTGTTTATCCAGACGGAATTTTTGTGAAATGAATAAAGCACCATAGACAACAAGCATTGAAATAATCAAACCTGTTGTTGCAACAAGAATGTTATTGTTATTTACACCACCTGCTGAGCCGATCAACTGTAGTAAGGGATGATCAACATCTTTGGGATCAACCGTTTTGTATAAATAAAAGAAAATTATGAGGGGCACAAAGTCTAAAAGTGCTTTCATGTTAAAGTATCTAGTCTGTTCAGGTTGATGGGATAGTATAAAAGATGCAAGGCATAGATTTACATACTCACAGTAATATTTCTGATGGAACTTTAACACCAGCATTACTGGTTGAAGCTGCCATCGAAAAAGGCATACATACGCTTGCATTGACGGACCACGATAGCATGGATGGCTTAATACAAGCTGAACAATTTGCAAAAAATCAACCAATTCAAATCATTTCAGGTGTAGAAATCTCGAGTCAGTGGTCTAGACCCGCCACAAAAAAGAGTTATGGCGTACATATCGTTGCACTCAATATGCAAAATCCTGAACCTTTACAACGGCTTTTAACCGCACAGAAAAAAATTCGTGCGGAACGAGCAAAGGAAATTTGTGAGTTGTTGATTCCTTTGATTCACCAAGATATTTATGCCGATGTTGTGGCAAAGGTAGATGGTGAGCCTGATCGAATTACACGAACGCATATTGCGAAAACATTGGTTGAAAAGGGCATTGTGCAGCGCGCGCAGCAAGCATTTGATAAATACATCAAAGAGGGCAAAAAAGCTTATGTGAAGTTTGATGGTTTAGGCTTGGCAGAAACCATACAAGTAATTCATGAAAGTCAGGGCTTTGCGGTATTGGCACATCCTACACGCTATGATTTATCAGCAACCAATATTCGTTATTTGATTGAATTATTTGCTCAACACGGGGGCGATGCTATTGAGTTACCTCCTGCGATTGAAACCGCTTCAACACGCCAAATGGTTGATCGAATGATTGCTGAACATGCATTAAAGGTTTCAGTAGGCAGTGATTTTCATGGAGATAATATGCCCTGGATTAAACTGGGCAATATTCCACACGTGAAAGAAGGTCAAATTGGAATTTGGGAAAGTTTTCGATAATATTTTTTGAAGTCTTAAACGTGCAGTCTAAAATATTTTGTGTCGCTGGTGCTTAGGATTTACTGATGCTGTGTGAGCGCTACAATTCATATATTTTGAGTCTTCCATGCATTGGAAGGCATCCACATGTCATATGTAAGTACGACCATCTATGATGAAAAATACCAAACTATATACTTAGGTTGATTTATATTTGGTGATTCTAAGGTATCGCTATGCGTGCGAGTGGTGCGTGGTAATGATGTGCATAGGTACTATATTGATGAAATAAAAAATCCTTCTTTTTAGAAGGATTTCAGTTTGATTGGAGGATCAATCTTCCTTTACGGAATAGGGATTTTCGAAACCAAGTTTGTTTAATATTTCGATTTCTAATGCTTCCATTTCTTCGGCATCTTGATCTGAAGTTTCATGATCATAACCCATCAAGTGCAGTGTTCCATGAACCAACATATGGGTAAAATGTTCAATCGGCGTTTTTTGCTGTTCAATGGCTTCTTGCAACACCACCGGGATACAAATGACTAAATCACCTAAAGGTAACGCATCCAAAAGTGGTAGCACTTCTTCAGGGATATCACTTGGAAAAGACAACACATTGGTGGGTTTGTCTTTTTTTCGATATTCAGCGTTTAACTGATGGCTTTCGTCATTATCTACACAAGCGATTCCAATTTCACAATCTTGATCAACTTCGATATGACGTAAAGTGGTTTCAATGACTTTCTTTAAATAGGCACGTTTGAGCACCAGAGTTGGTGCTTCAAACGATTGTTGTAACGATAAGCTAAGTTTCAAAAACAATCCTTAAACATTTTCCTGATTTGAAGCAACTGCGTCTTGGTGTTGAGCATCTGCCGCAGAATCATTTTCAGCAATTAAGGCTTCCTGACGCGCTTTACGTTCAGCACGTGCTTCAGCACTTAAACGATATTGTTCACTGTCCCATCCTTCATAAGCTTCGACGATTTTCTGTACCAGCTGATGACGAACCACATCCCGAGAATGGAAACGTGTGATATGAATTTCCTTGATTTTTTCGATGATTCGTAAGGCGTGTGCCAGACCAGACTGTTGTCCTCGTGGTAAATCGACCTGTGTAATATCACCTGTGATGACTGCACGAGAACCAAAACCTAGTCGCGTTAAGAACATTTTCATCTGTTCTGGCGTGGTGTTCTGAGCTTCATCTAAAATCACGAATGAGTGGTTTAATGTTCGACCACGCATATAAGCAAGTGGTGCGACTTCAATGACTTGGCGTTCGATAAGTTTTGCAACTTTTTCAAAGCCAAGCATCTCATAGAGTGCATCATAGAGTGGACGTAAATAAGGATCGATCTTTTGACTCAAGTCACCCGGTAAAAAGCCCAATTTTTCGCCAGCTTCAACAGCAGGGCGAACCAAAAGAATACGTTGAATTTCGTTGCGTTCGAGCATGTCGACAGCGGCAGCAACGGCAAGATAGGTTTTCCCTGTACCCGCAGGACCGATCCCGAAAGAAATATCACTCTGTAAAATGCGTTGTACATAACGCTTTTGATTGGCACCACGAGGATTAATTCGACCTTTGCGGGTTTGCAACCAGACTTCATCTAAGCCTGTGTGCTCATTGTCCGAAAGGTCTTCTTGTAACTCGCGGTCAGTTTGACTGCCTTGAATCATTAAATGGATCGTATCAGCACTGATTTCTTGAGAGAGTTCTGCTTCAGCATGCAAACGCTGCAATAAGCCTTCAACTCGCTCCACTGCTTCTAATTCACCATCAATATAAAAGCTGTCGCCACGGTGTGAAATACTGACATTTAAACGTTGTTCGATTTGTTTCAGATGACCGTTATAAGCACCAAGCATGCTTTTTAAACGTTCAACTGAAATACCTGGAAAAGCTACTGTACGTCGAATCGCTGCAGTCAAGAGATATCCTTTTTAAAAGTAAAGTCTATACCCTTACATTACGCCACGTCAGGCTCAAGATTCAAGAGTTCTCCGTAAACTAAATTTAAGGTCTTAATCTCCGTAATCTCAATCTCTGCAAAGCGTCCGACCCAAGAGGCATCACCTACAAATGTTACTAAACGTGTATTGTCGGCTGTACCCACCAATAAATTTGGATCTTTGTTCGAAACATTCTCAACCAAAACGCGTTGAATAGTACCCAACATAGCATCTGTTTTACGGATACTGGATTGCTTAATCCAATGCTGAACTTTGGCTAAACGTTCCTTTTTCACTTCATCAGGTGTGTCATCTGGTAATTCAGATGCAGGTGTGCCTGGACGCTTTGAATATACAAAACTATAAGAATGGTCAAAGTCTAAATCTTGGATAAACTGGTAAGTCTCTTCAAAATGCGCATCTGTTTCCCCCGGAAAACCGATGATGAAATCTGAAGATAAATGCATATCTGGGCGAACTTTGCGCAATTTGGCAATTTTTTCGATATAAACATCAATGGTGTGATTACGTTTCATCGCTTGTAAAACATCATTTGAGCCACTTTGCACAGGTAAGTGCAAATGTGAAACCATTTGTGGTAAGTCGCGATAGCATTGAATCAAATCATCATTAAATTCGAGCGGATGTGAGGTGGTATAACGTAAGCGACCAATACCTGGAATTTCTGCAACAAGACGCAATAAATCTGCGAATGTGCAAATTTCGCCTTCAAAGGTCTCACCACGATAACCATTGACATTTTGACCCAGTAGGCTAATTTCACGCACACCTTTTTCAGCCAAACCTGCAATTTCTGCCAAGACATCATCCAGAGGACGAGATACTTCTTCACCACGTGTGTAGGGAACTACGCAAAATGAACAATATTTCGAACAGCCTTCCATGATAGAAACGAATGCTTTGTAGCCTTCTACGCGCGGTTCAGGCAAAAAGTCGAACTTTTCAATGTCAGGGAATGAGATATCCACCAGCTTAATTTTATCTTTTTTAGGTTTTTCAATTTGATCAACATGTTGATCTAACATTTGCGGTAAACGATGCAAAGTTTGTGGACCAAAAACCATATCAACATAAGGCGCACGCTTTTGGATGTTGTCACCTTCTTGTGAAGCAACACAACCGCCGACACCAATAACAAGATCAGGATTTTTTTCTTTAAGTTTGCGCCAGCGTCCTAATTCCGAAAATACTTTTTCTTGCGCTTTTTCACGGATTGAACAGGTATTCATCAGTAGAATATCTGCATCACTTGGATCGCTTGTGAGCACATAACCGTGTGAGTCGCCTAAAAGATCTGCCATACGATGACTGTCATACTCATTCATCTGACACCCTTGCGTTTCGATATACAGTTTTTTAACCGTACCGTCGGCTGGGGTGTGCTGTGGCTGGGTTACAGTGTTTTCTGAGGCAGCTTTGGCACCATTTGGAATGAAGGTTTGAACCGTCATGGAGGGGTCTATCCTATGAATAAAGGGAATTTTAAATTCGCATTGAGTTTGTTATTTTAACAGACTCGCAAAAGGCGCGCTATTTTACAGCATTTAAATAGAATTCAGGGAAATATTTAAACATCACTGCTCGCTTAAGAACAGTCGGGAACACAAATGAAAAAAATCAAGAAAAACAGAATAGATTATTAATGATGAATCATGAGGTTACATAACACAACAGTAGAAATGGATTAGAATAATTAAACTAGGCACAAATAAGTGCATCAGCAAGTCAAGGCACATCATGCAGGTTGAGAGAAAAACGGTGTTAAAGCAGCAACTTAAGCAAAATAAATTAAAACTTTACCTTTTAGGCACAGTTGCATGCACAAGCCTGCAAGTGACTTATGCTGCTGAAGAGCAGTTTAACGATGCTTTGCGTAATGCGAATAATTCGAGTGCTTTAGAACAGTACCGTGTTTCAATGCAAAATGATGCTTTAGGCTACTATCCTGAATATTGGATGTTGAATGCTAATCTTGCTTTTCAACCTGCTGGCAACATTATTAGCTTTGCGCAACGTTACCCACAATCGGCAATGGCTGAAAAGTTAGCGGCAGACTATGTGGAAGAAAAAGTCAAACAAGCAGATTTTTCAAGTGCCCAACCTGTATTGCAATATGTCACCAATCCAGACCAAGCAGAACGCTGTGCAGTTGCACAAGTTCGTGCCAAAACAGGCGATGCCTTGGTTTTTGCTGAATTCAAAGATGTTTGGCTGACGACCAACACTCAACCTGAATCTTGTAATGGTTTGGGGCGGATGATGTTGTCTAGTCCACTGATGACGACACAAGATCGTCAACAACGTCTTTATGCACAATTAAGAGCAGGACAATCTGGTTTGGCTATAGCGACAGCACAATCAATTGGTATTAATTTATCTTTGACCCAGTTAAATCAAATTCAAGCAAATCCACTCAATTACTTATGGTCAGCACCGAAAACGAATGTGCAAGACTATGCCTATTTAGTGTATGCCTTGGGCCGTGCAGCGGATACAGATTTAACCAGTGCTTTGCAATCTGTACCTAAGTTGGTTCAGGGCGTGCCAGAAGACGTGCAAAAATATATTTATCGTACTGTGGGCTATATAGGTGGCACAACAGTCATGAAAAATAATTTTAATCGCGAAGTACTGCAAAACTTTGATGCCAGTTATGGCGTGCCTTTTAGCGCTGAAGAAGCTGAGGTGTATGCACGCCAAGCGATACGATTTGGTGCATGGGAAAGTGTGATTCGTGCAATTGACAGTATGAGCGTCACGCAAAAACAAGAAGATCGTTGGCAATATTGGTTAGCACGTGCGTCTGAACAACGTAGTGATGCACAATCGAAAAGAACAGCACGTGAGATTTATCAGCGTTTGGCTATGTCAGGCGATGATTATCATAATTTGCTTGCCAAAGATCATTTGGGGCAAAAATATAATGATAGCCCAGCAAGTGAGCAGCCCTCGACTAACGATCAACAACGTTTAAATAGTGATATTCATTTCCGTCGTGCGTTTACTTTACGTAATATCAATGCCCCAGCAACCTATACCAATAGAGAATGGAATTGGGCTGTACGTCAGGCATACTTGAAGCATGATGATGGATTACTGCTTGCTGCTGCAAAACGTGCCACTGATATGGGTTGGTATGATCGGGCAATTTATGCGGCAGAACGTACAGAGAAGAAACATAACTATACCTATCGTTATGCGACACCACATCAATCTTTAGTCGTTAGCCATAGTCGAAATGCTGGGATTGACCCTGCTTGGGCATATGGTTTAATGCGCCAAGAAAGTCGTTTTGTCACCGCTGCTCGTTCACATGTGGGTGCGGGCGGTTTGATGCAAATCATGCCAGGCACGGCAAAATTGGTGGCGAGACAGATGGGTGAAACATATAATCCTGCTGCACTCAGTGATGCCAATACCAATATTCGTTATGGTACTTTCTATTTGTCAATGATTCATGGGCAATTAAGCAGTAATCCAGTTTTGGCAACAGCAGGTTATAACGCAGGACCAAACCGTGCTAAACGTTGGCAACCTGATTATCAAAATCTTTCAGCAGATCAGTATACAGAGTCCATTCCTTTGAATGAGACTCGTGACTATGTAAAAAATGTGATGACCAATGCTGCGCATTATGGAATTTTATTAGGACAAGGACCTCAAGCCATTGAAAGTCGTATGCCTGTGATTCCAACTCGTGTATCACAATAATCGCTTTAAATTTGGATGAAACTTTGTTAGTAAATCAATGATTTTCAATATTTTGCGTAAATTAAAGAAGTTTTGCACGGCATTGACTGTATGCTGTGCGGGTTTTTTTTTGGTCAATGTGCCGTTACATGCAGCACCGCAATTACAAGGTTATGTGATGCAGGTGCAATTGACGCCAGCGGTTTGTGCCTTGGACTCATCTAAACAAAAACAACGCAAATGTTTAGAAGGATATTCATTAACGATTTCAGGTTTATTGCCCGAAACAACTGAGAGAAATTGCACCACCAATTCATCTGCAAGCTTAACGCCTTTGCAGGCAAAGGTCGTAGCTCGAGTGATGCCAGAGGAAAATGCCCGCATTCAACTTTGGCGGAGTGTGGGGGGATGTGTCCCGATGAATGCCAGTCAGTATTTTAGAACAGTTATCAATTTGGCTGATCGACTTAAAATTCCAGCAGATTTGACCAGTTCAGAAAATAAAAACGTTCAGCACAATGCTTTAAAAACACAATTTGTAAGATTAAACCCAGGAATGAACAACGATAGTATTCGCTTCACTTGTCAAAGTTCATCATCAAATCCAGTATTAACTGAAGTTCAAGTGTGTTATCGGGTCAATGGGCAGTATAAGCAATGCTCGAATCATATTGTTTCAAATTGTCCAAATACATTCTCAATCAAGGGTACATATTAGCCACTGTTGGTATTTTAGATTTTGTGTCTGGTCATCCCTAAAAAGCAGATATATTCACAAATAGAGCTGAATTGTCGTTAGAACCCATTCTTTTTGAGCTATTTTATTTATATTTCCTATCATACTTTTGTTGAAATTCATTCTCTTTTACATGCAAGTGTCAAAGGATTGGAGTACAATCTTTGCCGTTTATGATAATTCGATTAAAACGGATTTAACCGTTTAATCACATTAACGATCCTCATTGGAGATAATTACATGAAGCAACCTGTTCGCGTTGCCGTTACTGGCGCAGCTGGTCAAATCGGTTACAGCTTATTATTCCGTATCGCTAGCGGTGAAATGCTTGGTAAAGACCAACCCGTTATTTTGCAATTGTTAGAAGTTCCATTTGAGAAAGCTCAAGCTGCGCTTAAAGGCGTAATGATGGAATTAGATGACTGTGCTTTCCCATTATTGGCTGGCATGATCGGTACTGATGATCCAAAAGTTGCATTTAAAGATGCTGACTACGCGTTATTGGTTGGTTCACGTCCACGCGGTCCTGGTATGGAACGTGCTGACTTGTTGAAAGTGAACGGTGAAATCTTCATTGGTCAAGGTCAAGCGCTTAACGAAGTAGCAAGCCGTGACGTAAAAGTACTTGTTGTAGGTAACCCTGCAAATACAAATGCTTATATCGCAATGAAATCTGCTCCAGACCTTCCAGCGAAAAACTTTACTGCAATGTTACGTCTTGACCACAACCGTGCGTTAACTCAAATTGCTCAAAAAGCTGGTGTTGCTGTAGCTGACATCAAAAACCTTACAGTTTGGGGTAACCACTCTCCAACAATGTATGCTGACTACCGTTTTGCAACTGCAAATGGCGAAAACCTAAAAGACAAAATCAACGATGCTGATTGGAACGCAAACGTATTCCTTCCAACTGTTGGTAAACGTGGTGCTGCGATCATCGAAGCACGTGGTCTTTCTTCTGCTGCTTCTGCTGCAAATGCTGCAATCGACCATATGCGTGATTGGGCACTCGGCACAAATGGCGAATGGGTAACGATGGGTATTCCTTCAGACGGTTCTTATGGTATTCCTGAAGGCGTAATCTACGGTGTTCCAGTAACTTGTGAAAATGGCGAATACAAACGTGTTGAAGGCTTAGAAATTGACGCATTCAGCCGTGAACGTATGGATAAAACACTTCAAGAACTTGAAGAAGAGCGTGCTGCAATTGCAGATATGCTTAAATAATTAAAAAATTTAATCTATTTAAGATTAGTTTTGAAAAAGCACTCGACATAGAGTGCTTTTTTATTGGTGAAATTGAACACAATACAATGAAACACTGTCTGTTGAAGCAAGCTTTGTTTGAATTTTAATCACAAATTGAAACAAGAAAACCAGAAATACAACTATCTTTTGTATGACCTTTCTTATAAGTTAATTGTATATCTAATGACAAATAAACTTATATAAGGAGGGCGATATGCTCAGGACGAACAAACCATCCTTAGAGTTACTGTTTTCCCAACTGGGTTTAGCCAATAGTCCAGCAGCGATTGAACTTTATGTACGAACCCACCAGCTACCTGCAAATGTGTCTCTACATGAAGCATCATTTTGGAATAGATCTCAGCGTGATTTATTAATCAGTCATTTGGTGCAAGATGATGATTGGGCAATTTGGATTGACGAGTTAAACCAACAACTCCATTTAGATGCTTATAAATTACAAACAGCTTAACGCTTTCACTTTTCCCAAGCGCAACAAAAAAGATGGCTACACTAGCCATCTTTTCTTTTTTAAGGGTTGCCAGTTTATGTCATGGTGACTTTACACCAAATGCTTAGTGTAATTTACTTTGGATCATTTGGCTGAACCAAGGTTCACTTCGAACAGGTTGAAAAGCATGATGTTGTCGAAGTAGTGTTAAATCAAAATCTGCAGTTTTGATATATTTATTTAACCAATGACGAGTCAAAGCAAAATCATGCTTGCTTACAGAAGCATAAGCCAACATAAAGTAAATATCCGCATGCTCATGTTGAGTCATCGGTTTCAAGATTTGCTGTGTGATCAGGGCATAACGCGATTCTTTAGTCAGTTCAAAGTAAATCATATAGGCTTTGGCTAAATGCAAAGAAAGCTGTATATACAATGACATCGGCATTTCTTCGTATTCCAGACGCGCAGTTTCAAGCAATACAATCGCTTCTTGTAAAAAGTGTATCTGTTCCTGTTTTGAATGACTTTGCGTGACTAACTGTAAACGTAGATCACCACGTTCAAGTGCAAGTTCAGGTGTATTGCCTGACAAATACAATTGATCAGTTTCACCAATGCGCGAGATGATTTGTTTTGTATTATCAAACATATGCTGAATCCTCTTAATTTCTACACTCTATTATGAGGTCTATTTCAATAATTTAAAGCCGATTACTTTGAGATGGAGCGTTGCATATTTAAATACTCAAGACCCAAACGGTCAAAGCTATTCAATAGTCCTAAAAGCTTTTATAACTACAAGAACTTGCAATATGGCTGATCTTTTCGTTAAAGCACTTATAGGATAGGGGTATCGCTTCTGAGCCATGCTGTAATTGAAAGTCGTTGATGTTTAGCTTCAAGAACTTCATGCAATAAGTCGCTTTGGAATAAGGCGATTCGATTGGGTTTGGGTTCTAAAGTATGCCATACATTATTTTTGTCTTGTAAATGCAATTTACCTCCCCAGTTATCCTGCCATTCATTATGTAAATAATACACTGTAGAAATCATACGACCATTTTTGCCTTGAGGATTATCTCGATGCAAGGCATAAAACTCGCCTGCGTTATAGCAAGCAAAATGAGCTTCGATTTCTTTGATTCCCAAGTAAAATGTTGCATTGAAAATTTGAACGAGCTGTTGCAACGCTTGGATATGCTGTTGAGCAATTTCTAAATCTTCATTGATCCATAAAATATGATCACTGCGAATCTTGCTGATTACACCATTTTGAATTGCCGCATCACGGAAACGGTTTAAATTTTCGGTACACTCTTGCATCAATTGTTGTACATAGTCAGCCGGGTAGGCATGGTCAATAACAGTAAATCCATGTTGATCTAAATCATCAAGAATTTGATCAACATTCCATGACTTTGGGAGGGAAAGTGCTTCCATAAATAACCAAAAATTAGTGTTTGAAGGGCTGTTGCTATATTAGAACAAACGATGGACAGTGAAGAAATATTTTTTCGTGTTAAAATAACCATTGAACTCAGGAATTAATCGAAACATGAATTACCGTCACCATTTCCATGCAGGCAACTTTGCCGATGTCATGAAACATGTGTTATTGCTCCAACTATTGACACGTCTCAATGCTAAAGACAAACCCTATCGTTATATAGATACACATGGTGGTGCGGGCAAATACGATTTATCTACATCTGAAGCGCAAAAATCAGGTGAATTCTTAACGGGCATTCATCGTCTCGTTAAGCTTGATGATTCAATTAAACGCAATGCACCAGAAGGGGTAAAACAATACCTCAAAGTGGTTGAAGATATGCGTGCAGGTTCTGGAAAAGGTGCTTATCCAGGCTCACCTTGGTTTGCACTTGAAGCAATGCGAGATATAGACAAGGCAACAATCTTTGAAATGCAACGTGATGTGTTTCAGCAATTGTATTTTAATATCCGCGACAAACGTGCAGGCTTGCATGAACGTGATGCATACGAAGGGCTTTTAGGGGTAATTCCACCAAAAGAAAAACGTGGTTTGGTGATGATTGATCCACCTTATGAGTTAGAACGTAAAGATTTTCCGCAACTGGTTGAATTAATCGCTGCTGCATATAAAAAATGGTCTACAGGTGTATTCGCAATTTGGTATCCGATCAAAGACCGTGCCATGATTGAACGTTTTGAAAAGAAAATGATTAAAACAGGGATTCGCCGTCAGTTGATTTGTGAAGTTTGTGTATGGCCCGACGATACGCCAGTTGGATTAAATGGTTGTGGTTTGTTGGTCATCAATCCACCATGGAAATTTTCTGAAGATGCGGATGAAGCATTGCAATGGTTATTCCCACATTTGCGCATGAGTGAAAATGGTGGGCATGCTGCTGTGCGTTGGTTGGTGGGCGAATAATTCATTTCTGGCAATAGCTAGAAAGGTGAATAATGATGCGAATTACAAATTATGACCAAATAATTTGAGTAATTCGTATCAATTTCACTTAGAAATGAATGTGATAAAATCTTAGGTGAGATATCAACAGCTCCAAAATAAGAGCCATAGATAGGATTCGAAAATGACAAATATAAATAAACCAGAAAGCCCAAACTCTTCAAACCAAGACCTTGGATTTGATGGCATTACTTTTGAGGTTGAAGAGGAAGAGCATACGCATGAAGGGCAAAAAGTAAAACGTCGCGGGATCTATTTGTGGCCGAACCTGATTACAACTTCAGCGTTGTTATCAGGCTTTTATTCCATTATTGCCAGTATGAATGGTGATTTTACTCAAGCGATTTATGCCATTTTCCTTGCAGCATTATTTGATGGTTTGGATGGTCGAGTGGCACGTGCAATTGGTGCACAGAGTGCCTTTGGTGAGCAATTCGATTCACTTTCAGACTTGCTGGCGTTTGGTGTTGCACCTGCTATCTTAATGTATAGCTGGAGTATGCATGATTTAGGTAGAATTGGTTTGGCTGCCTGTTTTGTTTATACGGCTTGTGCTGCATTTCGTTTAGCACGTTTTAACGTACAAATTGGTGTGGTCGATAAACGTTATTTTATCGGTGTTGCGAGTCCTTTGGCTGCAATCATTATTATCGCATGGGTTTGGGTTGGACAAGATTTCAGTTATATTTTTAATCTTAAAGATGGTGCTATTCAGGCAACCAATGCGTTTGTCATTATTGCCGTTGGTTTGTTGATGATTTCCAATATTAAATACTATTCATTTAAAACAGTGGATCGTAAGCGAGTACCATTCTTTGTATTGCCAATCGCTGTATTTATCCTTGCAGCAATGACTTATAATATTCCTGTAGGCATATTGGTGATTTCAATTATCTATGCTATTTCTGGTTTTGTAACAACATTCTTGGCAAGAAAGAATACGGTTAAATAAGATATAAAATAAAACCTATGGTAAGGAGCTTGATATGCGGTTGTTTCAAGATTTCTTAGATCAGTCTAAACAACTGAATCAAGCTCAAACGCCCACTGAACTTTGCTATCACCCTCCCAAAGATAAATACAAAATTGCGCATCAAAAGTTGGTTTTGGCTAACTTACCGGCTCCATTACATTATCTCAATTTCTATAGTTTGATCGGGCAACCGAATAACGCTGTTTTCTGCAATCAAAATGAAATCTCGACCACTGCTTTAGATACTGCCACTGTATTGGGCAGTACAAGTGCCCATATGGTGGGACAACTCAATGGCTATTCGATTCAGCATGATTGTCAGTTTCAGGTTGATGATCAATCCAAAGTAAAATTTGAGTTTGGTCAAAAAGAACAGGTTTTTGGAAAAATTCCAAATTTTGTAATGCGAAGGTGGGATAGGGAATTAAGTTTTGATTTAAAGATCACGACTTTGCCTTTGGTTTCGCATTTTATTCATTTGAAATTTGGTTTTGCTGAGAATTGGTCTTTGGTTGCGCACTGTGAAGGTTGTATCCAATACAAAGATCAAAAATATGATATTCAACAATACGCGGCTTTTGAATATATGCGTATGGTGAATTTTCCATATCTTCCTTATGCGCTCTACACTTATCAACTCATTCAATTGAATGATGAGTTACAAATCATTTGTGTTTATAGTTGTGACCAAATGAATAACACCTTGCATTCTCGTATCTATATGCGAAATATTCAAACACTTGAAGCCAAAATGTTTGATCGACAAGTTGTATTTAATATTCAGCGTGTTTTCCCTAAAGTAAAAACGGTTAACCAACAAGAAATGTATTTGCCCAGAGAGTTTGAGTGGCAATACCAAGATGAAAAAATTTCTATCAGTATCCAAGCTCAAAGTCGGGGTGATTATAAATTTGGTTTAGCGGCAGGCTATGTTGGTAGTTTTAGCTATCAACTGCAAATCAATGAACAAAGCTACCAAGGCGAAAGTGGTTATTGTGAATATATTGATTGTCGCCCTTTAAAGTGGCAAGAAATCGATAAAGAAAATAAATTATCCAGTAAATCGAGCCAACCTGCGCTCATAATGCTCAAAAAATAGATAAAAAAGCAAAAAAAAGGGTGAATTTGAGGAAAAAATATCCATCCGAACAGAAAGATTAAAAAAGGGGGTTGTGTTAGGTTAGGAATGCTGTAGAATGCACATCCATCGGCGGTGATGAAGATTAAAACTTCTGATAAAACAATGACTTGGTTGAATTGATTAAGTTGGGTTTTAGAAAGGAAGTTTAAAAAATAATTTGAAATCACAGTTGACTTTCTAGAGATAGAGAGTAATATAGCCGACCTAGCTTGATGCTGACGAAGCATGAAGAAGATCATTAAGAGAATATGAAGAACAACTTGTGTGGATTTTTACTGATTGATTGATCGAAATATTATCATTGATTGATTGGTTTAAATTACTCGAAGTTTATTTGAGAGAATTTGTCAGTACATTGATGAGCCAGAATTGTGACCTTAAGTCACTAATGATTTTAACTGAAGAGTTTGATCATGGCTCAGATTGAACGCTGGCGGCAGGCTTAACACATGCAAGTCGAGCGGGGGAGATTGCTTCGGTAATTGACCTAGCGGCGGACGGGTGAGTAATACTTAGGAATCTGCCTATTAATGGGGGACAACATCTCGAAAGGGATGCTAATACCGCATACGCCCTACGGGGGAAAGCAGGGGATCACTTGTGACCTTGCGTTAATAGATGAGCCTAAGTCGGATTAGCTAGTTGGTGGGGTAAAGGCCTACCAAGGCGACGATCTGTAGCGGGTCTGAGAGGATGATCCGCCACACTGGGACTGAGACACGGCCCAGACTCCTACGGGAGGCAGCAGTGGGGAATATTGGACAATGGGGGGAACCCTGATCCAGCCATGCCGCGTGTGTGAAGAAGGCCTTATGGTTGTAAAGCACTTTAAGCGAGGAGGAGGCTCTTTTGGTTAATACCCAAGATGAGTGGACGTTACTCGCAGAATAAGCACCGGCTAACTCTGTGCCAGCAGCCGCGGTAATACAGAGGGTGCGAGCGTTAATCGGATTTACTGGGCGTAAAGCGTGCGTAGGCGGCTTTTTAAGTCGGATGTGAAATCCCCGAGCTTAACTTGGGAATTGCATTCGATACTGGGAGCTAGAGTATGGGAGAGGATGGTAGAATTCCAGGTGTAGCGGTGAAATGCGTAGAGATCTGGAGGAATACCGATGGCGAAGGCAGCCATCTGGCCTAATACTGACGCTGAGGTACGAAAGCATGGGGAGCAAACAGGATTAGATACCCTGGTAGTCCATGCCGTAAACGATGTCTACTAGCCGTTGGGGTCTTTGAGACTTTAGTGGCGCAGCTAACGCGATAAGTAGACCGCCTGGGGAGTACGGTCGCAAGACTAAAACTCAAATGAATTGACGGGGGCCCGCACAAGCGGTGGAGCATGTGGTTTAATTCGATGCAACGCGAAGAACCTTACCTGGTCTTGACATAGTAAGAACTTTCCAGAGATGGATTGGTGCCTTCGGGAACTTACATACAGGTGCTGCATGGCTGTCGTCAGCTCGTGTCGTGAGATGTTGGGTTAAGTCCCGCAACGAGCGCAACCCTTTTCCTTACTTGCCAGCATTTCGGATGGGAACTTTAAGGATACTGCCAGTGACAAACTGGAGGAAGGCGGGGACGACGTCAAGTCATCATGGCCCTTACGACCAGGGCTACACACGTGCTACAATGGTCGGTACAAAGGGTTGCTACCTAGCGATAGGATGCTAATCTCAAAAAGCCGATCGTAGTCCGGATTGGAGTCTGCAACTCGACTCCATGAAGTCGGAATCGCTAGTAATCGCGGATCAGAATGCCGCGGTGAATACGTTCCCGGGCCTTGTACACACCGCCCGTCACACCATGGGAGTTTGTTGCACCAGAAGTAGGTAGTCTAACCGTAAGGAGGACGCTTACCACGGTGTGGCCGATGACTGGGGTGAAGTCGTAACAAGGTAGCCGTAGGGGAACCTGCGGCTGGATCACCTCCTTAACGAAAGATTGACGATTGGTAAGAATCCACAACAAGTTGTTCTTCATTGATGTATCTGAGGGTCTGTAGCTCAGTTGGTTAGAGCACACGCTTGATAAGCGTGGGGTCACAAGTTCAAGTCTTGTCAGACCCACCAAGTCTACTGAACACAGAAGAGCAGATATATTAAGATCTTAAGCTGGGGACTTAGCTTAGTTGGTAGAGCGCCTGCTTTGCACGCAGGAGGTCAGGAGTTCGACTCTCCTAGTCTCCACCACTACTACGCAGTTACCTGATTAAAAAAAGATTGATTATAGAAATTAATGAACTGAAGTTTATAGAGTTTATTAACTTCTGTGATTTATCACAGTGAACTACTCGCTGACGAGGCGGTAGAGAATCATTAACAGAATATATTTGAGTTGAAATAATTGTTTAACTCGTTTTATGAAGCTTAACAAGCAATTGTTAAAGCGGAATGAAATGAGAACTAGCGATAAAACTGAATCAAGCGTTTTGGTATATGAATTAAATTGAAGCTGTACAGTGATTAAGTTCACAGGCAACAAATAGAAGTGGTTAAATCCACATTGTTGATCCTCCTTGTAGGGATTAACGACTGTTTGGGGTTGTATAGTCAAGTAATTAAGTGCATGTGGTGGATGCCTTGGCAGTCAGAGGCGATGAAAGACGTAATAGCCTGCGATAAGCTTCGGGGAGGCGGCAAATATCCTGTGATCCGGAGATTTCTGAATGGGGAAACCCACTTACCATAAGGTAGGTATCGCATGATGAATACATAGTCATGCGAGGCGAACGAGGGGAAGTGAAACATCTCAGTACCCTTAGGAAAAGAAATCAATTGAGATTCCCTCAGTAGCGGCGAGCGAACGGGGATCAGCCCATTAAGTTATATGTGTATTAGCGGAAAGCTCTGGGAAGTGCTACCGTAGAGGGTGATAGTCCCGTACACGAAAGTGCACATATAATGATGACGAGTAGGGCGAGGCACGTGAAACCTTGTCTGAATATGGGGGGACCATCCTCCAAGGCTAAATACTCCTGACTGACCGATAGTGAACCAGTACCGTGAGGGAAAGGCGAAAAGAACCCCTGTGAGGGGAGTGAAATAGATCCTGAAACCGCATGCATACAAGCAGTGGGAGCCGACTTGTTCGGTGACTGCGTACCTTTTGTATAATGGGTCAGCGACTTATATTCAGTAGCAAGGTTAACCGTATAGGGGAGCCGTAGAGAAATCGAGTCTTAATAGGGCGTTTAGTTGCTGGGTATAGACCCGAAACCGGGTGATCTATCCATGAGCAGGTTGAAGGTTGGGTAACACTAACTGGAGGACCGAACCCACTGTCGTTGAAAAGCCAGGGGATGACTTGTGGATAGGGGTGAAAGGCTAATCAAACTCGGTGATAGCTGGTTCTCCCCGAAAGCTATTTAGGTAGCGCCTCGGACGAATACCATAGGGGGTAGAGCACTGTTTCGGCTAGGGGGTCATCCCGACTTACCAAACCGATGCAAACTCCGAATACCTATGAGTACTATCCGGGAGACAGACTGCGGGTGCTAACGTCCGTAGTCAAGAGGAAAACAATCCAGACCGCCAGCTAAGGCCCCAAAATTATAGTTAAGTGGGAAACGATGTGGGAAGGCATAGACAGCTAGGAGGTTGGCTTAGAAGCAGCCACCCTTTAAAGAAAGCGTAATAGCTCACTAGTCGAGTCGGCCTGCGCGGAAGATGTAACGGGGCTAAAACTATATGCCGAAGCTGCGGATGTATACATTGTATACGTGGTAGGGGAGCGTTCTGTAAGCCGATGAAGGTGTGTTGAGAAGCATGCTGGAGGTATCAGAAGTGCGAATGCTGACGTGAGTAACGACAAAACGGGTGAAAAACCCGTTCGCTGAAAGACCAAGGGTTCCAGTCCAACGTTAATCGGGGCTGGGTGAGTCGACCCCTAAGGCGAGGCCGAGAGGCGTAGTCGATGGGAAATTGGTTAATATTCCAATACTTCTGTGTAATGCGATGAGAGGACGGAGAAAGTTAAGTCAGCCTGGCGTTGGTTGTCCAGGTGAAAGGTTGTAGGCATGCATCTTAGGCAAATCCGGGGTGCTCTATGCTGAGAACTGATAGCAAGCGAGTTTACTCGTGAAGTGGCTGATACTATGCTTCCAGGAAAAGTCTCTAAGCTTCAGTTACACAGGAATCGTACCCGAAACCGACACAGGTGGTCAGGTCGAGTAGACCAAAGCGCTTGAGAGAACTCTGCTGAAGGAACTAGGCAAAATGGTACCGTAACTTCGGGAGAAGGTACGCTGCTGACGGTGATAGGACTTGCTCCTTGAGCTATTGGCAGCCACAGAAACCAGGCCCCTGCAACTGTTTATTAAAAACATAGCACTCTGCAAACACGAAAGTGGACGTATAGGGTGTGATGCCTGCCCGGTGCTGGAAGGTTAATTGATGGGGTTAGCGTAAGCGAAGCTCTTGATCGAAGCCCCAGTAAACGGCGGCCGTAACTATAACGGTCCTAAGGTAGCGAAATTCCTTGTCGGGTAAGTTCCGACCTGCACGAATGGCATAATGATGGGGGCGCTGTCTCCAGCAGAGGCTCAGTGAAATCGAAATCGCCGTGAAGATGCGGTGTACCCGCGGCTAGACGGAAAGACCCCGTGAACCTTTACTGCAGCTTGACATTGAACTTTGATCTTACTTGTGTAGGATAGGTGGGAGGCTTAGAAGTAGCGACGCCAGTTGCTATGGAGCCATCCTTGAAATACCACCCTGGTAATATTGAGGTTCTAACTCTGTCCCGTTATCCGGGACGAGGACCATGTCTGGTGGGTAGTTTGACTGGGGCGGTCTCCTCCTAAAGAGTAACGGAGGAGTACGAAGGTGCGCTCAGCGTGGTCGGAAATCACGCGTAGAGTATAAAGGCAAAAGCGCGCTTAACTGCGAGACCCACAAGTCGAGCAGGTACGAAAGTAGGTCTTAGTGATCCGGTGGTTCTGTATGGAAGGGCCATCGCTCAACGGATAAAAGGTACTCTGGGGATAACAGGCTGATACCGCCCAAGAGTTCATATCGACGGCGGTGTTTGGCACCTCGATGTCGGCTCATCTCATCCTGGGGCTGAAGCAGGTCCCAAGGGTATGGCTGTTCGCCATTTAAAGAGGTACGCGAGCTGGGTTTAGAACGTCGTGAGACAGTTCGGTCCCTATCTACCGTGGGCGTTGGAAATTTGAGAGGATCTGCTCCTAGTACGAGAGGACCAGAGTGGACGAACCTCTGGTGTACCGGTTGTGACGCCAGTCGCATCGCCGGGTAGCTATGTTCGGAAGGGATAACCGCTGAAAGCATCTAAGCGGGAAGCCTACCTCAAGATAAGATTTCCCTAGGACTTTATGTCCTCTAAAGAGCCGTTGAAGACTACGACGTTGATAGGTTGGATGTGGAAGTGCGGTGACGCATGAAGCTGACCAATACTAATTGCTCGTGAGGCTTGACTATACAACACCCAAGCAGTTGTATTGAAGCATCATTTGATTCATAAAAGATCAAAGAAACTTGATTTAGTTGTAAAGCTAGTTACATGAGCGAGGAATAAACAAACATTAATTATGTTTGTCCGAGCGCAAGACATAAAGCTATGCTTTATGTTAAAATCAACTCAAATGTTCTTCTGTTAAACTCATTTGGAACAAAGTAAGGCATACCCATAAGACCCGAAAAAGTCCATAACAGTTTGCTGGCGACAATAG
>NZ_AMFQ01000102.1:0-4328 GCF_000335555.1 Acinetobacter sp. WC-743
TACTTATTTAGAATGACTAAATTTCGTATTTCGCGCCTAGAATCGCCTAAAAAACACACCTAGTCGCAAACATAGACGAATTGTCCACAGACCCTATACTTTTATCAAGATTCTTAGAAGATTTGTGAGTCACAGATAAGCATATTTAATTGATACAGATGATCTCGTTGGACTTACTCATCATTATAAAATTGATTGTTATTTGGCTGTCCTATATTCAATGCTAAACTGATTCTAACTTTATTTTAATCCCTGCTAACAATGTTGAATTACTTTTGGCGCTTGGCAAAAATACTCAAAATTGATCAATTTAAATATCGCCCATTAACAAATGGAGAAATTCGAATTAGCCGAACTGTGTTTGGTGACTTGATTGATTATGATCAGGTAAAAATCATGAATCACCCATATTTGCCTTGGCAACCCGTTGGCATCTTAATGGCACCTAATGGCTATATTCATTTAAAAGATGCCGATTATTGTGAAGATTTTTCTTGCATGAGTTTAGCCTATCAAGCTGTATTCATTCATGAAATGGCCCATATCTATCAATACCAACGCCATGAAAAAGTCCTGCTAAAAGGTGCAATTTTGCAGTCTGCAATGTATCTTAGTTTTGGTCGCTATAACCCTTATCGCTATACTTTGATTCAAGGAAAGTCTTATTTTGACTATAATATCGAGCAACAAGGAGACATCGCTAAAGACATTTATTTAAATCGAATTGAAAATATCATTTTGAATTAAATCAAAGCTAAAATTTGACACTTTTCGCTTTGCTTCGGACTTTTTTGTGATCTATTTCATGATTTTTTTAAAAAGAACATTAATTCCGATGTAAAAAGCAAAAAATAATGAAAAATCACTAGTTTCTACAAAAAAAATACTCTAAATTCATGGTGTCATTGATGCTGCACTGAATAAACTTGATGAATCACTAGCTTCTGACATTTTTTTAGTTAAAATACTCAATGTCTGAAATTTTTGCCTTGCAAAAAAATAAAGATTTTTGATGATTTTTTGATGATTTTATAGCTTCGCCCTTTGGCAGTTTTTGTTGTGTCTATATATACATACGTTGAATAACTACATTTTAAAAATCAACAAAATGTATATAAATTACCCTATTGGAATAGGATTTGGTTTAAATGAAAAGTTTTAAAATTGCTCTTGCGCAATTCTCTCCATTCATTGGTGATCTTGATTCAAATGTTCAAAAGATGATTGAGCAAGCCAATGAAGCAAAAAAACAGAATGCTGAAATTATTGTTTTCCCCGAACTTTCTATTATCGGCTATCCAGCTGAAGATTTATTTCTACGCCCAAGCTTAGCTAAACGTACAGCTCAAGCTTTTGAAAAACTAGCCACGATCAAAGATATTGTTTTGGTATTTGGTTTTGTAAATCTTACAGATGATGGTCAACGTTATAATGCTGCTGCTGTCATGAAAGATGGTCAGGTACTCGGTATTTATAACAAACAAAATTTACCTAACTATAGTGTATTTGACGAAAAGCGTTATTTTAATGAAGGTCATCAACACCTCGTTTTTGAATACTTGGGGCATAAGTTTGGTGTATTGATCTGTGAAGATGTCTGGTCACTCAATACAGTTCAACAGTTAGCTCAATTGAATGTCGAAAGCGTATTGGTACTCAATGCTTCACCTTATGAAGTTGGTAAACCTCAACACCGTATCGTAACGCTGAAAGAATTAGCGAAACAATTGAATTTGCACTTAGTCTACGTCAACCAAGTCGGTGGGCAAGACGATCTGATTTTTGATGGTACAAGTTTTGTGATTAATCAATCAGGCGAAGTTGCATTACAAGCACCAAGCTTCATTGAAGACCTCTACTTTACAGAATACCAAATCGAAAACAAAAGCTATCAAGTCGTCGAAACCGCACCTGCTTTAAGTACCATGGCTGAGATTTACCAAGGTTTAGTTTTAGCAACACGTGACTATGTGCAACGCTCAGGCTTTCCTGGTGTAATTCTTGGATTATCAGGAGGTATTGACTCCGCTTTAACGCTTGCAATTGCTGTTGATGCAATTGGTGCGGATAAAGTTCAAGCGGTAATGATGCCTTATACTTATACCTCTCAAATCAGTGTTGAAGATGCTACTGAGCAAGCAAAGCGTATGGGAGTGACATTTGGTATTGCTGAAATTCATCCAATTGTAAACAGTTTCATGCAAACGCTCTATCCTTTCTTTGGCAACTCACCTGCTGATGCAACAGAGGAAAACCTTCAAGCTCGCGCGCGTGGCACACTGTTGATGGGTTTATCTAATAAATTTGGTAATTTAGTGCTTTCAACAGGCAATAAATCTGAACTTTCTGTCGGTTACTGTACTTTGTATGGCGATATGGTAGGTGGTTTTGCAGTACTGAAAGACGTTTATAAAACCATCGTGTTTGAATTGGCGAAGTATCGTAACAGCATTTCTGAAACGCCTGTAATTCCTGAACGTGTGATTACCCGTCCACCTTCAGCTGAACTTCGTCCAGATCAAAAAGACCAAGATTCACTACCTGCTTACGATATACTCGATGCGATTTTATACGCCTATATCGAAGAAGAACAAAGCCAAGAGGACATCATCGCCAAGGGCTTTGAACGTGAAGTGGTCGAAAAAGTAATTCGTCTTGTTGATCGCAATGAATACAAACGCCGTCAAGGTTCAATTGGACCACGCATCAGTTCACGTGCATTTAGTCGCGAACGTCGCTACCCGATTGTAAATGGCTGGAAACCTGGTGTATAAGCCTCGTGAATGTGAATAATTCACTCCCAGCGAGCTTTGCTCAGGAACTTGCTCAAGCACTTTTGCTTGAGCAAGTGCGTTATACCAAACAACAATTACTTGATCAAAAAAATCCTCAATTCATTCAAAATTTTATTTCTCAAACTTATCAGAATGCTGACAAAATTCTTTTAAAAGACGTGATACAACTTGAACAACTCTGTTCAGTGGTTCAAAAATATGCATTTGAACTAAATTTGGGCGCTGATATTCTTGAGTTTATTGGTGTCGTTGCGCAAAAAATTCATCAATATGCAATTGGTAGCCAAACCGTTATCAATGATTTACTTTCAGATGAATCATTTGAATTATGGATGTTCAAAATTTTAGAACTTGAACAGCTCCGAGATTATCTTCAAGAAAATTTACAACATAATCCACAGATTCAACAGGTCAGCTTGCAACTCGCCAATCAAATTGTTGAAAGTAATACACCTTGGCTTAATCAGCTTCGCCACTACACAGTTAAACAAAATCGTCTTGGTTCCAAAGTCATGAGCTTTATCCAAGACCAACAGCAAAATATTGAATTAAAATTAGAAAACCAACTTGCGTCAGCAATACGCAAACAACTCAGCACGATTATTATGCTTCCCAATGAGGATTTAGCAGATATCGCGACACACATCTGGACTGAAATCAAACAACGCTCCTTAAAAGAAACATTTTCTCAACTTCAATCCATAGATTTTGAAGAGTTCTTTATCTTAGTTTATGAAACATGGAAAGAGCTTCGTGAAACAGAATATATGCAACAGGTTATTCTTAACGTAGTAGAAGCATTTTATGAATATTTTGGTGAATACAGTCTACAGGAATTATTACACTCTGTAGGTCTAGATAAAAATGACTTATTCATTGAAGCAGATCGCTTTATTCCACATACATTAGGTGCATTAGAACAGCACGGCTTGTTAGACAGTATCATCCAATCTTTGATAGCACCATTCTACTTAGATCCACAAACCCAGCGCTTTATAGAAAATTTTCTTGCTGAGAAAGCCTAACCATTGATAAAACATAGATCGTCTTTCTATAGACAACGTCTCAGTTAAGCGATTTAAATCATCAATATAAAGTACATTAACCTGAGTACGATAAAAATCCTTGATGAAAGATGATACAGTCAAACCGCCTGATTATTCATACAAGTGATTTGGATGATTCATTTATTTTGTACTTTTTGAATCATTGATGGTCTTGCTATCGTGAGGCGACATGAATGTCGCCATGTTGAGCGGGGGTAAAGGATGTACCCCTCGCTCAACGAAAGATTTTTGTCACTTTTCATCTCTGAAAAGTGAGCCATCGGCTACGCAAAAGAATTTAAACTTTAGCACTAAAGCGTGGCAGTACAAGCTTTAGATCATCAAACAATCTATTGATCGCCTTCATTTTATTGGTCAAGAGAAATAAAACTATATTGATGGTTGCGCTTACGGAGCTTCGCTCCTCATACCAAAACAAGTATGGCGAGCCCTTGCGGAGCTCCGCTCCTCATCCTAAAATCGGATG
>NZ_AMFQ01000103.1:0-19771 GCF_000335555.1 Acinetobacter sp. WC-743
TGCAATTGCAGCAGTTAAAGTTGTTTTACCATGGTCAACGTGACCAATTGTACCCACGTTTACGTGTGGCTTATTACGTTCAAACTTAGCCTTAGCCATGAGAGCTTCCTTTTTTAACTACTCATGCAGGGTCACTGCATGAGCACTTGGTTTTTAACTATGAATTAGTTTGGGCTTATAGTAATCGAAAGATTACTCGTCGTCACCTTTTTTACCGCCAGACTGGAATTTAGAAATGATGCCTTCAGCCACGTTACGTGGAGTTTCAGCATATTTAGCAAATTCCATAGAGTATGTCGCACGACCTTGAGACATAGAACGCATTTGAGTCGCGTAACCAAACATCTCAGCAAGTGGAACTTCAGCACGAATTGCTTTAGTACCGCCAGGTAAGTCATCCATACCTTGAACCATACCACGACGACGGTTTAAGTCACCCATGATATCGCCCATGTAGTCTTCTGGAGTTTCTACTTCAACTTTCATGATCGGTTCAAGCAAGATCGGATCTGCTTTCATGAAACCATCACGGAATGCGTAAGAACCTGCCATTTTGAACGATAATTCGTCAGAGTCGACATCGTGGTAAGAACCGTCAAATAATGTCGCTTTGATACCCACAACAGGGTAACCAGCCAAGACACCATTCTTCATACGTTCTTGAATACCTTTGTCAACTGCACCGAAGAATTCTTTAGGTACAACACCACCAACAACTTCTTCAGCAAATTCGTATTCTTTACCAGCTTCAGGATCAAGCGGTTCTAAACGTACGTATACGTGACCGAACTTACCTTTACCACCAGTTTGACGAACGAATTTACCTTCTTGTTCAACAGACTTTTTGATTGTCTCACGGTAAGCAACCATTGGTTTACCAATGTTCGCTTCAACACCGAATTCACGTTTCATACGGTCAACGATGATGTCAAGGTGAAGCTCACCCATACCCGCAATAATTGTTTGACCAGATTCTTCGTCAGTGCGAACACGGAACGATGGATCTTCTTTCGCCAAACGACCTAAAGCAATCGACATTTTTTCTTGGTCAGCTTTAGTTTTTGGCTCAACTGCAAGTGCAATTACTGGCTCAGGGAATTCCATACGCTCAAGTGTGATGACATTTTTCTCATCACAAAGTGTATCACCTGTAGTTACGTCTTTAAGACCTACACACGCAGCGATATCACCCGCACGGATTTCTTCAACGTCTTGACGATCGTTTGCGTGCATTTGCACGATACGACCAATACGTTCACGTTTAGATTTAACTGGGTTATAAACAGAATCACCTTGTTTAAGAACACCAGAGTAAACACGTACGAATGTCAAGTTACCTACGAACTTGTCGTTCATGATTTTGAACGCCAACGCAGAGAATGGAGCTTCGTCAGATGCTTCACGAACAGCTTTAGTTTCAGCTTTATCGTCAAGTACACCTTCAATCGCTTTCACTTCTGTAGGTGATGGCAAGAATTCAATTACAGCATCCAACATACGTTGAACACCTTTGTTTTTAAACGCTGTACCACAAAGCATTGGTTGAATTTGACAAGCTAATGTTTGAACACGTAAACCAGAAACGATGTCTTCTTTATCAAGATCACCATTTTCAAGGTATTTGTCCATTAACTCTTCAGAAGCTTCAGCAGCAGCTTCAACCATGTTTGTACGCCATTCTTCAGCAGTCGCTTGAAGATCAGCTGGAATATCGCCGTATTCGAACTTCATACCTTGAGAAGCTTCGTCCCAAATGATCGCTTTCATTTCGATCAGGTCGATAACACCTTGGAAGTTTTCTTCAGCACCGATTGGAACAACGATAGGTACAGGATGTGCACCAAGACGTGTTTTCATTTGTTCAACAACACGGAAGAAGTTTGCACCTGTACGGTCCATCTTGTTCACGAATGCTAAACGAGGTACTTGGTACTTGTTCGCTTGACGCCATACAGTTTCAGACTGAGGTTGTACACCACCTACAGCACAGTAAACCATACAAGCACCGTCAAGAACACGCATAGAACGTTCAACTTCGATTGTGAAGTCTACGTGTCCCGGTGTATCAATTACGTTGATACGGTGTTCAGGGAACTGTTTACTCATACCTGACCAGAATGTAGTCGTAGCAGCTGAAGTGATTGTAATACCACGTTCTTGCTCTTGTTCCATCCAGTCCATTGTTGCTGCACCATCATGTACTTCACCAATTTTGTGAGATACACCTGTGTAGAACAAAATACGTTCTGTAGTCGTGGTTTTACCAGCATCAATGTGCGCAGAAATACCAATGTTACGATAACGAGAAATTGGGGTTTGACGAGCCATGATTTCTTGCATTCCTAAATTTTGTTGTTTAAAACAGGACGCATCAATGAAGCATTGATGCGTACGGATACTCAATACGTAATGGGCAACTTAAATACCCGCAAATCCCCCACTTTGGTAGAGGGCGATGTTAAATCGAGCTGCAATACGCATGAGTATTCTCCTGATAAGGGACTGTTTTAGCCGCTTAGAAGCGGTAGTGAGAGAAGGCTTTGTTAGCTTCAGCCATACGGTGCACATCTTCACGTTTTTTGATCGCTGCGCCTTTACCTTCAGCTGCATCAAGCAACTCACCAGCAAGACGTAACGCCATAGTTTTTTCAGAACGCTTAGCAGCAGCATCTACTAACCAACGCATAGCCAAGGCAGTACGACGGGATGGGCGTACTTCCATAGGTACTTGATAAGTAGCACCACCAACACGGCGTGCTTTTACTTCGACCATAGGACGAACTTTTTCAAGAGTAGTCTCAAAAAATTCAACTGGGTCAACTTTGTTTTTTTCTTGAACGCGGTCTAAAGCACCGTAAACGATACTTTCAGCAATAGACTTTTTACCATCTTGCATTACGTGGTTCATGAATTTAGCGATTGTTTGGCTACTGAACTTAGGATCCGGAAGGATTTCACGAGCAGCAACTACGCGACGTCTTGGCATTTTAATCTACCTATAAATATGACACTTCAGGTTTATCCAGCATGAGCACAAAGTGTCATGTGCTATTCGCTGGCCTTACTACACGTCGCTTGAATTTCACAAAATTAATGCAGAAATCAGACAAGCGAGACGATAAAGGATTGTGGTTCTATCGGCTTAAGAAGCGAATCTCGAAAGATTATTTCTTAGGACGTTTAGTACCGTATTTTGAACGAGACTGGTTACGATCTTTAACACCAGCACAGTCCAAAGAACCACGAACGGTATGGTAACGTACACCTGGTAAGTCTTTAACACGACCACCACGGATAAGAACAACACTGTGCTCTTGTAGGTTATGACCTTCACCACCGATATAGCTAGAAACTTCAAAACCTGAAGTTAAGCGAACACGGCAAACTTTACGCATTGCTGAGTTAGGTTTTTTAGGTGTAGTTGTATAAACACGTGTACAAACACCACGACGTTGTGGACAAGCCTTCAACGCAGGAACTTTTGATTTTTCAACCAAAGTTGTACGACCCTTACGGATCAACTGATTTGTTGTTGCCATATGGCAATTCTCCCGTTAATAAAAAGCCTCAAAAAATTACCACTTTTTGAGGGCATGCAATTGTAAGCCAAGATGTAAAAATGGTCAATATTCAACGTACTGTCAAATATTGACCATTTCGAACTTTGCAGATAAAACCAAGCAAACTTAGTCTGGCTTATTTTCTGATTTTTTATCAGTAGCTTCTGCGTTTTTTTCAGTGCCTTTTACTGTATTTTCAGCATTAACTTTCGGTTTGGCTGGTGTACGTTTTTTTGTTACAGTTTTTGCGGCTGTCGTTGCCTTTACCGCAGAAGTTGAAGTAGCTGTAGCTGGCTTTTTCTGTACATTGCGGCGAGGTTTTGCCGTGATCGATTTTTCATCCAACTGTTCAGACGTGTTTTTTCCAATATGCGTATCAGCTAACTTTTGAATACCCTGCTCAACTTTTTCTACAGGATTTGAAACAACATCTTCCTCATTAGGTTTTTCTTTCACTTCAACTTGAGTAATGGTTTTGTTCTCAATTTGTGCGTCTGTTTTCTCTGGATTACTCTTTTGCGATGAATCCGCTAAAAGTAATGGATTGGCATCAGACAGCAACTGAGTAAACTGCTCATAAGCCTCTAAAGTATCGATTGTTTGATCAGGGTGCTGAAGCAAATATTGACGTGCTCCTGAAAAAACGATTTGAGCTTGCGCTGTGGCATCATCCACCAATTTCCAACTATATACAGCGCTGATTCCCATCGTGGCTAAAGGTGTTAAACGCGTCAACAGATTAAACTGTGGAAGATTATTCATCCATGATAATTTAAATGAACCATCTTCATTGGCAATCCATTTTTTTAACAGCTCAGCATCATTTGCTGAACCTAATAATTGCTGGAGTTGATTGACATTATGGGTTTGCAAAACACCCGAAAATGTTCGAATTGCCGCAATTAATGCCTGCTTTTCAGCGACAGTCCCAAGGTCAATCTGTTTAAAAATATATTCTACAACGGTATGGTCTTTAGCCTGTAACTCAAAACCATATGCTCGCCCAGTATGGTAAACACTGCGTAGCGCCAGAGCCAAGGAAGTTGGTACATCAATAATCGTACCAACGCCTCCAACCGCACCTGTCAATGTACCCTGAATTGCGGCAATAATCTTATTTTGATTCGCTAATGCAGTACTGATCCGTCGTGAACGTTCAGTATCTTGACTAAGTTCTGCTAGATTTTTTGCACCAACCTCTTTTAATACGGACTCAACAGAGGTCAACTCAGAGACAAAATCATTGAGTTTATCGAAAAGGAAATCTGACAGTTTTTCATTTAAGTCTGGGGAAATAAATGAAGCAACATGATTAATTTTTTTTGAATGTTTTCCCAACAGTTTACCAGTTACATTGGGTAAATGCTCACGCATCATTTGCTGAGGATTTTCATATTTTTTTCGCTCAAAAGCATTTTTTTCTTGGGCTGTACCTTGAACAACTGAGTCTGCTTGAGGGCTTTGTGTAAGCTTACTGACTGTTCCTGGCGCGACATGCTGAAGCACATTTAAACCCGTTTCACTGAGTTTTTTTGCTACACCAAAAGCATTTGAAATAAGTCCGCTTGAATGTTTTTTATTGGAATTTACCATCTGCATCCTCTGTAACTATGTTTATATTACTAATACTAAGACATATACCCTGAGTCTGCTGACAAATCATCTACGATGGAATCAGCAACACCCCCTGTACATTAATGTACCGAATCATTCACCAATACAATTACTATTTCATAAAATTTCAGTACAGATCAGTATACGATACAATTATAAACAATCCGAAGGCTACTCGATGGCGATAAAATCAATATATTTTCTTATAAACAATAATATTAACAAATAGATGTCACAATTTGTCGCGAACAACAATTGAACGGGTGGTGATCTTGGCTTTTGCCAGCTATGATAGTTTTATTCCTTCAAATATATTTACTCAATGATTATGAAACAGAATTTACAGAATCAAATTAAATACAGTTCTGAACAAAAATATCAAGCAGAACTTGAACGTTTAAAAGAACAGGATCAACACAGAAAACCAGCAGGTTGGCAACTTTCAGCGTATGCGGTTCGTTCATTTATTTTAGGTGATCACAAACTTGATATTCAAAAAAAGTTTTATGGCGATGATGCCCTTGTTGACCGTGCCTTAGTCACATTGATGGGAAATCAAGGGCTGATGCTGGTAGGTGAACCGGGGACGGCTAAATCCATGCTTTCAGAACTGTTCAGTGCAGCCATCTCTGGAAACTCTCATCTCACCATACAAGGAACTGCGGGTACAACCGAAGACCACATTAAATACTCATGGAACTATGCCCTGCTATTGTCAGAAGGTCCTACTGAAAAATCACTGATTCCATCCCCCTTATTTCACGCCATGAAAAATGGTCAAATTGCACGGTTTGAAGAAATCACCCGTTGCCCACCAGAAATTCAAGATGTTTTGGTGTCATTACTTTCAGAAAAACAAATGATGATTCCAGAAATGGGACAAGATTTTAACTTAGCTGCGACACAGGGTTTTAATATCATTGCCACAGCCAACTTACGTGATCGTGGTGTACATGAGATGTCAGCCGCATTAAAGCGCCGCTTTAATTTTGAAACCGTCAAAGCGATTCGTGACCGAAAGTTTGAAATTGAACTGGTTGGATTGCAGCTGAAACAGCAGCTTGCAGAACTTTATCAAGAAATTCAAATACGCCCAGAAATCATTGAGCTATTAGTCACTATTTTCAATGAATTAAGAACAGGGCAAAGTCTACAAGGTGCAAGCTTGAAAACACCAGATGCGGTCATGTCTACAGCCGAAGCTGTAAATATCGCCCATGCCGCAGGACTTCAAGCCATCTATCTAAGTGACGGTATTTTAAAAGCAGAGCATATTGCACAACAGTTGGTTGGGGTTGTCTTTAAAGATAATCCAGATGATGCCAAACGCTTGCGTTATTATCTGGACACAGTAGTAAAAGAACGGGCACGTAAAGATGCCGATTGGAAAAGTTTTTATGAAGCCAGTCGAGAGTTTTAATGATGCAACTACTGGACCCAATCACAGTCATTGATGAAATGCCCGCTCGATTAAAACAGGCATTTCACCTTAAACAACAATTGGCACAGCAAAATGTATTCTTTGCACCTATTCGCCATCATAGTCCAGCGTGTGCTTTTGCTTTAAAACAATACATCAATGAAATCAAACCCACACATATATTGATTGAAGCGCCAACCAGTTTTGAGTTCTTGATCCAAAGCTTACAAGACCAAGCCACCGAACCTCCGATTGCGATCTTCGCGCAAGCACAATCTCATCACAACGGTTCCCCGTCTCGCGCACAACAGGATGAACAACATCAAGCCAATCAATCTCAACCTGAGTTTTTTTCTGCCTATTTCCCTTTTTGTGAATATTCACCAGAATGGGTGGCGATTCAAGCGGCAAAACAACAACATGCAGAAGTTAAGTTTATTGACTTGGATTGGACTCAGCAAAGCATTTTAAAAAGTCAGCAAAAGGATGCTGACTGGCAACAAAAAAGTTTGATGTCTGAACGATATTTTGCACATAGCCAATATATTCAAAAACTTGCTGAAAGCATGCATTGTCGAAATCATGACGAACTATGGGATCATTTATTTGAACTACAAAACGCCAGTCAACTACAACAGGCGCAACGTTTTTTTGATGATGTGTTTGTGTGGTGCTCATTGGCACGTTTGGATTATGAACGAGAGGTACTTTTACGAGAAGCCTCTTTACACCGTGAAGACGTGATGTGGAATTGTATCCAAAAGGTGATGGACCCCGAACACAAAGTTTTAGTGGTGACAGGCGGGTTCCATAGTATTGCCTTAATTGAAAATTTGAGTGATACCGCTCAGGCTGAACGCTTTATTGTTCAAAACTCAACTCAAAAGTGGCAAGAACAAGCATGGCTGATTCGTTATAGTTTTGATCGTCTTGATGCCCTGAATGGTTATGCTTCTGGCATGCCATCACCAGCCTACTATCAACACCACTGGCAAAACTTAAATACTCAGCCCCCCCCAACACCAACAGATCAACAACAAGATTTTTTTCAGTATTTAAATGAATTGTGCCATTTTTTAAATCAACAAAATGCGCTTGATATCACCCCATATATAGCACTTAAAAATACTGCGGAAATCGCATGGCAATTGGCGGTACTGCGTGGACACAATCAACCTAGCCGTTATGATCTACTCGATGCATTACAATCTGCACTGATTAAAGGTGAAATGGATGATGGGCAACAACACTTATTTACCCATATCTTTCAATTTTTAAGTGGACAACAACTTGGCAAAGTTGCGCAGAATCAACATAGTCCAGCCTTACTTCAAAATACCTATCAACAAATTAAGACTTACCGTTTTAATCTCAATGACACTATTTTACGTCATCGAAAACTCGATATTTATCGTAAACCATTGCATCAAGAAATCAGTCAATACTTACATTTATTGGAATTTGTCGGCTGTAATTTTGCACAACGTATTTCAGGACCTGATTTTGTGCAAGGGGCAAGCTTGGACCTTCTATTCGAGGAATGGCGTTATGCATGGACCCCTAGTGTTGAGGCACGCTTAATTGAACTGGCTGAAATGGGCAATCAGCTTGAACAGATTGCTTTGATTAAAATGCGCAAGTTGCAGCAAGAAAATGAACAACAGGGTATGGGGCAATCTGCATTTGAAACTGCTAAGTTATTGGCTCTCGCCTGCCGTTTGGGATTGAAACAGCATTTAAAACTGTTGAATCAGCAACTCGATGGATATCTTGAAAGCGATCAAAACTTGGCTTCAGTAATTGGCGCAGCACAACAACTCTACTATTTATGGCATGGTCGCAATCTACTCAAGCTTCCAGAACAAATGCTATTAAAAAGTTTAAGCTTTGCGGTCTATCAAGCCTGTTTTTTACTTGATCAACTTTATGATACCCATGAAGAAAAAATTGAACAAAATCTGAAAAACCTGAAAACTTTACATGAATTGATTTTAAATATTCGACAGCAGAAGATGCAGCTTGAACATCATGTATTTAAAACGCAAGACTTCGATTTATTGAGTTTGATGTATGAACAGATTGATCTAACAAAACTGGATGAATTCCATCTCAATGCATTGAAAGGTGCACTGCATACTTTACAGTTTTTAGATCATCAAATCGAGCAACAGCAGCTTCAACAATACTTACAACTGGCGTTTGCCGCAGGCAGTTCTCCTGAAGATTCGGTGCAGTATTTACATGGCATGTTTTTTATTGCACCAGAAATCTTTGTACAATCAAAAGTAGCAATTGATGCATTACATCAATTGGTCAGCCATTGGACTGAAGATACTTTTATTCAGATTTTGCCTGATTTACGCTATATCTTTAGTCAACTCACGCCTAAACAAAGTACACAAGTGTCTAAACTTATCGCCCAAATCACAGGGCTTGGAAATGACACCATTCTGGATCAGGTATTGAGTCATATCAGTGAGCAAGATGTATTACAAGGCGTTCAACTGAATCAGCAACTTTATAAAATATTTGCATATGACCATTTAGAACACTGGGTAGCAAACTCAAAACAACACTTGTCTGAACAACAAGGAGCAAACTCATGAGCCAATTGCCTCCTGAACAAAATCAACATGACAACTCAGACAGCCATGTTTCGCTTGATGCAATGGATCAAGCACGTCGCTGGCGTCTGATGTTGGGTCGTTACGCGGATCAAAATTTATCTGCTGCCACTTTATCGAGTGAACAATTAAAGCTTGAACGCAATCTCGACTATCTTTATCAAAATGAATATAAACGTCGTGGAATCCAACAAGGTAAAAACCGCCATGGTGGTTTAGAAGCCTCTCAGTTAAATGCGATTAACTGGCTGAATCAAAGTCGCAAGCTTTTTCCAAAATCCACTTTTGAACGTATGCAAAAGCAAGCGATTGAACGTTATGAATTAACCGAGTTGTTTAAGAACCCCGAACATGTACGGCAGCTTGAAGCTAATCCTGCTGTAGCCAAAGCTTTACTCAGTATGCGTGGTCGTTTAAGCAATGAGATGAAAGCGGCTATTCGAGAGCTGATTCAAAAGGTGGTTGAGGAATTACTACAAAAAATTCGTACACAATTTTTACAATCCTTTCAGGGTCGTCGTAATCGTTTCAAACGTTCACATCTAAAACAGGCACAAAATTTTGACTGGAAACGCACCATTCAGTCCAATCTGAAAAACTACCAGCCTGACTTACAAAAACTAATTATTCAAACGCCTTATTTTAATGCCCGTGTACAAAAGCATTTGCCTTGGGAAATTGTTCTCTGCGTTGACCAAAGTGGTTCGATGATGGATTCCATCATGTATGCGGCAATATGTGCCAGTATTTTAGCTGCGCTGCCTGCGGTAAACATCAGTCTGGTTCTGTTTGATACTCAAATTGTTGATCTTAGTCATTTGGCTCATGATCCTGTTGAAGTTCTACTCACCATGCAACTTGGAGGAGGAACAAATATTGGGCAGGCTTTACAATATTGTCAAAAGAAAATCAAACAGCCTCATCGCAGTATTTTAGTTTTAATCAGCGATTTTGAAGAAGGTGCATCTGTTCAACAGATGCTCAACACCACCAGTCAACTCAACCAGCAAGGTTGTAAATTACTTGGACTTGCAGCACTCGATCAGGCTGCTAATCCTGTTTATGACAGTAATATGGCACAAAAACTCCAAGAACGTGGCATGCAAATCGCCGCAATGACACCTGAACATTTAGCGACTTGGTTTGCAGAGGTAATGCAATGAGTTGGCAGATATACACGCAATATGATGAAGATAGTCTGATCATGCACAGTAATGCAGGCTTATTAAGACGAGCACGAAAAGCGCTCAATGACGTTGAATTACTTCAACACAGTGATGAACAACTACTTTTTAAAGTTGAAGAATGTGAGGTTCTATTACCGATAAAAGGAATCACTCAGGCGCAATGTAATTGCCCTGCCCAAGGGTGTTGCAAACATATTTTAAGCAGTATTTTATGGGTTCAAGAAAACGTCGCTCAATTTTCAACAAATCAGCTTGTATTGGAAAATACGACTGAAAGTACAACTCTGCAACAAAGCTCCAATACATCCGTTACCTCTGAGCACGCCACAGCATCTGCAAAAGAACAACTCTTGGACTTTGATCCAAACAAAATTCAAAAGCAGGCAGGTAAAACCAATATTCGTTTAGCTTATGAATTTATTCAAAATTGGTTAGCACAACCCGAACAATGTCAGATTGACATTCAAACCAATAAAATTTCTTTTCAAACAGATTTAAGCCCTGATCCTGTTCTACTCTACCCTGCAACTGGATTTGAAGGCATCTTGTCAGAAATCAATCACAAACAAAAAATTGCGGGGCATTTAGCATGCGTCGCTTATTTCTTTTTGCAATATGCACCAGAAAAATGGCAATGGTCGATTGACTTAAACGAACAACAAAACAATCCAAACCAACAACTTGCTTTGGATGATCGTGAGTTCATCGAAGAACTTAAAACAATTTGTCAGAACTTTATTCAACACGGTTTATCTCATCTTGCCAAAGAAAACGTTATGTCACTGCATATTTTAAATATGCAGGCACGCGCCCAAAACCTTCCTCGCCTAGGCAGTTTATTACGTACACTACATGGCACTATGCGCCAATTTTTAGAGGACGATATACAGGTTGATGAACAACAGATTTATAATCAATTGGCACATCTATATGCCTATCTGACCGCACTTTCAGAAATTGAATCCTTAAATCCAGAGTTTCAAACTGAGGCCTTAACCAAACTTCGCGGTGTGATAAAACGTGATTATCAAAATGAAACGATTGCTCATTTGATTCCACTGGGTTGTGAATGGTGGAGTACCGACAGCGGTGCGCATGGTTTAACGGTGTGTTTTTGGGATGTGTCTGAACAACAACTCAAAGAAGTCACTCAAGCTAGAGCCAATCATTTAGACCGCACTTTTGATATGCATAGTGCAGCTAACACAGGTATTTGGGGAAGCTCTTTAAGCTTTTTACTTCAACACCAACTTGAACTGACCCATGCAAAATCAAGTTCAGATACTCAGCTCAGTGCAAGCACGGATACCCGTTTTTTACAGAAAGGCTCATTCAATGAGCTGACCATTTCTGACTTAGACCAGATGAATATCGGCGTATCTGAATGGCAAACTTTACAAGAGATGTTTGTCCCACATTCAAGTCTAGAACAACTCAAATCACGTTATGTTCTGTTGCGCCATCGCAGTATCAATGCACCTGAACTTAACGAGCTTGAACAATATTTTGAATATCGCGTGACAGACCAACAAGACATTGCGTTGAAATTAGTGATTCCAATCGAAGCAGAATATCGTGTTCGAATTAAACATCTTACCCATCTTATCCAAAATGAAAAAATCCTTGCAACCTTGGTGCGTGTTGAAACAACACAACAACAGCTGCAATTCATTCCATGTAGTGTGATTTGGCAATCCTCCAAAGGATTAAAAATTTTTAGTCTTGACTATGACCATCCAATACAAAAGAAAAGTAGTTTGGCTGAACTCATCACAGGACGAATTGAAAAGCTTCTGGAACAGAAAAAACAATGGCAAAAGCAACAACATCTGTCTGCTTTAGAGGTGTTGGTTTTAGAAACACAAACATTGCTTGAGTTTTATGCCAATACAGGTCGTTCTCAATTTGATCGTGATGATCAAGATAAACTCAATGAGCTTGCCCAACAATTTGCAGATTTAGGTTTAAGTTTTATTCGCAACACATTACAAATGGGTTCTACTCAAGACGCTCTTGCAACGCAACTTTTAAAATGGCGACATGTTTTATTACAACTACAACGTTTAAATCAAAGAATCGTTTTAGAAGGACAAGTTACGTCGTGATAAATTAGTCCTGGTATTTAAATTGATGATATTTTTCTATAATTTTGCTGAACAACCTAGCGAAGTATTAAAGACTATAGAAAAGCAACACGCAGTTGCTCAAAAGGAATGTATATGTTAAATCAACTTTTTTCAAAAATAGAGTCTATGTTTTCGAAGCCTGAAGATAAAAGCATTCAAGCACAACAGGCAAACTCATCTACAGCTGAAGATATTGACAAATATAATGAGAACCTCAAAAGTAAAGTAGAAAAGCTTTATCATATTTTTAGCCCTTTGGCTGTCATTGAAGAACAACTTGATCAGCATGTAGTTTTATTTATTTTGGAAGGTGAAAACCCTGAAATTCTCATCAAACTACAACAGTACACCGATGAAAAAGCGTTACTTTTATTGGGCAAGCCTGGCACTTATAGCTGGTATTGGCCTCAAAATAGTCAAGCACTAGATAAAAAACAAAACAAGCTTGCTGATGCAGCATTAAAACTACGCCGTCGTTATTATGGCGAGATTTTTGATGAATTAAACGCTGATCAAATTACCCGTTTTGCCAAAGTGCTCGAAGCCGCCACCAAGCAAAAAAATTTCACCAATATTTATGAAAAGGTACCTTCTTGGTTTATCTACCTTACCGTAGATGCATTTATCACTGCATTTGACAGCCAGCATTTTAGTGAAACTGATCCAAATAAATTATTAAAGCAAAATTGGACACAACAAAAACTGGTCGATTTACTTGAAAATGAACAGCAAGGTTTAGGGCAAGAGCTGTTAGCTTATTTATTTGAGCGTCAAAATATAGACAGTTACCATGCCAACAAATTAGAAAAATTATTGCTCTTAAAAGACACCAAAGAATTTATTATTGAACGCCTAGAACAATTAAAAAACATTATTCCCAATCTAAGCATTATCGGACAGGAAAACTTTTTAGATTATATTGTTAAACAACCTTCTCTAATCAAACAGGTACCTGACTTAATTGTAAAACTCGCGATAGGTAAGTCTAAAACGATCCGTACCAAGGCAACCAGTTTGCTGAGCAATCTCAATGCTGAAGATAGTCAAAAATATTTACAGCACAGTTTACTGGAAGGTTCTAGCCAAGAACGTGGCTTTTCAGCAGATTTATTGGCGCGTTTAGGTGCAGACAATCTTGCTATTTTAGAACAAGCTTTTGAGCAAGAAAAGCAAAAGTCCGTACAACAAATCCTACAAATGGCAATTCAACGCTTAAGATCCGTTGACAGTGCACAACTTCAAGAAAATATTGAAACACCTGAGTTTAAGCCCTTTATCGAACAAAAAATCCCGCAGAGTTTTTCAGAGGTTATTTTAGAAAATTATCAGCAAATTTTAGCAAAAGCTGAACAAAATGCGCTTGATGAGATTGAAGAAAATAAAACTGCCAACTACAAGCGCAATTGGGCACAAGACCATTTAAAACAATTGAAGAAGATCAGTCGAGAGAGTTTATTGGCACTTGTGGATCAATTAAATGGTGATGCACCATTTAAAAATTTTCACAATGTTGAAAATATTATTACCTATAAAAACAAATATAAAAAATATCCTGAGTTTTCGATAATCCACGCTGCTCGAATTGTTTCTACACGAAATCGAGACTGGATCTATTGGCCAAACTTATTTGAAATGCTACGTCCAGAGGAATATGCTCAATATGAGTTGCGTCACATTGTCCAAGCTTTAGAGGCAGCTAAATTTTTCAGTCCTCAACGTAAAGTTGCTAAAGGTATTTTATCGTCATCATCTTATTATGAAAGTTTGCAGGATTATATTTACGACGCAGATAAAATTTGGCCATTCTTTGCTGAGAATCAACAATACTTAACAGAAGCTTTAGGGCTTTCCCCATCACTCGAAAAAAATGAATATCAAAGCTTTACCCCATCTGATGCAATTTTTGTGTTGAAATGCTTCCCGTCATTGCCAACTCAATTTATTCCACGTTTATTGGAATTTGCCTTAGGTGAAAACAAACGACTGCGTTATGAAGCTCAAGAAACCTTGCAACACCTTCCTGATATCCATCAGCGTGCGATTGAAGCGCTAGACTCAGGTAAACAAGAGATTCGAATCACAGCAATTGAATGGCTCGCACGATTACAAAATCAAGATGCAGTCAAGCCACTAAACGCTTTATTGAAAAAAGAGAAAAAAGAAATTGTACGTGCTGCACTATTAACCGCTCTAGAAAAATTAGGGCAAGATATTAGCGCCTATCTCAAACCAGAAGTATTACTCAAAGAAGCAGAAGACGGACTCAAAGGAAAACTATCGGCAAGTTTTACTTGGTTTGATTTTGAAACACTGCCAAAAGTGAAATGGAAAAATGGCAAAGCTGTCGATCCTAAGATCATCAAATGGTGGGTGATTTTGGCTGAAAAACTGAAAGAACCAAAAGCCAATGAATTATTACAGCGGTACATGGGCTTAGTTGATGAAAAAGACCAAGTTCAATTGGCAAACCATTTATTACACAGTTTTATTCATCAAGATACTTTGCAGACACCACTTGATGAAGCAACACAATACGCAACGAAAGAAGCGCCTAGTCGCTTAAGCTCTTATCGCGATGCCTATAAACGCTACGGTGAGAAATATCCTGAGTATTATGCCAAATACGCGACCATCACTTTAGAAGAGGTGATTGAAGAAATTAAGCGTGAACGTTTAGGGCTCTATCTGGGTTCTGCAATCAAGAGTAAAGGTATGCTTTCACTCACCGCTAATGCACAAGGAAGTTTTGCAGTCAAACAACTCCAAAACTATATGAAACAGCACTACCCGCGTCGCTCGCAAATTGAAGCAATGATCAGTGCATTGTCCATCAGCAATGATCCTTTGATTATCCAGCTATTGCTTGCACTTTCTCGCCGTTATCGTACTGCTTCAGTACAATCCCTTGCGAATGCTTTAGTCGCCGAGATCGCAGAACGCAATCAATGGACCAGCGATGAGCTTGCTGATCGTACCATTCCAACTGCTGGCTTAGACGAAAATGGTGTATTACAACTACAATATGGCTCACGTAACTTTACAGCAATTGTGGATGATAAAGACAAATTCATTTTAAAGAATGAAGAAGGAAAAGAAGTTAAAGCCTTGCCTGCTGCACGGCAAAATGATGATGAAAGCTTAATCAAAGAGGCTAAATCACTATTCAGCACCAGTAAAAAAGAATTTAAACAAGTGGTTGATATGCAAACAGGTCGTTTGTATGAGGCGATGTGCAGTGAACGTCAGTGGAATGTTGCTGAATGGCAAGAATACATCTTTGAACATCCAATTATGCGTCGCTTGATTCAACGTCTAACTTGGCTTGAAATTAAAAGCAACGGTGATAAAGTCAGTTTTAGACCGAGTGATGACGGTGCACTATTGAATTTGGATGATGATGAAATTGAACTCAGTCCTGAAAGTAAGATTCAAATTTCACATGCGGTTTTAGTTGGTAAAGAAGAAGCCCAAGCTTGGATTGCACACTTCAAAGACTATAAAGTGAAGTTTTTATTTGAACAAATGACTCATCATTTACCTCAATTTGAAGATGATAATGTCACAGAGATCAGTGATCATAAAGGTTGGCTAACTGATACATTTACCTTGCGTGGTGTAGTGACCAAGTTGGGATATCAGCGTGCCAGTATTGAAGATGGTGGCTCATTTGACCGATATACCAAGCCTTATAAACAACTGGGAATCGATGTCGAAATTACCTTCAGTGGCAGTTATGTTCCTGAAGAGAACATTCCAGCAGTGTTATATGAATTGGCATTTAGTAAAAAAGCCAGTCGCTCTTGGAACAATAATGAACTCCCAATCAAAGAGATCCCACCTATTTTACTGGCAGAAAGCTACGCGGATTATTTAAAAGTCGCTGCAGCAACATCTGGTTTTGATCCAGAGTGGGAAAAGAAAACTCCGTGGTAAGCCATATTTCTTTAAAGTTGATTTAAGAAACCACCAATCAAAACCATCTATAATGACTTGTTGTTATGGATGGTTTTGCCTAATTGATGTAAATTCTCATGATTCATTAAAACGCTAAACCACACTATAAAATCTTGGATTTTCAATCAATTAAACAACATTTAATCCTTGGAGTTAATCGTGTAAATGACGCCTAAGAATCAGTATCTTTCGCCATTGAACTGAAAAACTAAACGCGTTTAAATGTGACCATTCATTCTGTATTCTAAAATAAAGGACTTTGCATGAACCGTCGTGTTGTGATCACTGGTATGGGTATTAACTCATGTATCGGTAATACATTGGAAGCTGTTAAGCATTCTTTGGAAAATGGTATTTCAGGAACACGTCATAATTCAACCTACGAAGAACTTAATTTTAAAAGTCATGTCAGTGCTGCAGCTGAACAAGATTTTGATGGTATTGACCGTAAGCTGAAACGCTTTATGGGTGTTTGTGCCATGTATGCGTATAATTCAGCGCTTGCAGCTGTTGAACATGCAGGTTTAACTCCTGAACAAATCGGTGGTAATCCTCGTTATGGTATTGCAGGAGGCTCAGGTGGTAACTCAACTGCTTCTGTCGCAGAAATGGTTAAGCTCTTAGAAGAAAAAGGTGCACGTAAAATCGGACCTTTCTTTGTACCGCGCAATATGTCAAACACAATCACCGCCAATGTCGGTGTTGCATTCAAACTACAAGGTGTTGCACATTCCATTACCAGCGCTTGTGCAACTTCTGCTGATGCCATTGGTTATGCTTACAACCTGATCCAATTGGGTAAACAAGATTTAATGCTTGCCGGTGGTGGTGAAGAAGATCACTGGTCACAAAGTTTATTGTTTGATGCAATGGGCGCACTTTGTTCTAAATACAATGAAACGCCTGAAACAGCTTCTCGTCCATACTCAGCTGACCGTGATGGTTTTGTTATCGCTGGCGGTGGTGGTTTCGTTGTACTTGAATCACTTGAACATGCCCAAGCTCGTGGTGCAAATATCCTTGCTGAAGTTGTTGCTTATGCGGCGAACTCTGACGGCGCGGATATGGTTGCACCATCAGGTGAAGGTGCAACACGTTGTATCCTTATGGCACTTGAAGAAGCTAAACAACATGGTGTAGACAAGATTGACTATGTCAATACTCATGGTACTTCCACTCCTGCTGGTGATGTAACAGAATTATTGGCTATGGGACGTGCGTTCGGTGAAGGCAATGTACCTCCACTCAGCTCAACCAAATCTATGACAGGTCATAGCTTAGGTGCTGCTGGTGTTCAAGAAGCAATTTACTCTGTATTGATGATGCAAAACGACTTTATCGCACCAAACATCAATGTGACTGAACTTGATGAAGGTGCAAAAGGTTATGACATCGTACTTGAAAAACGTGACGCAAAATTGAATACTGTGATGAGTAACAGTTTCGGTTTTGGCGGTGTAAATGCTTGTCTCATTTTCAAAAAATGGGAAGGCTAATTTAAGCAATTCTGATCATTCATGGTTTATCTATACTGTGAATGATCAAGTTTTCGCACACTGCCCTTAAAAGGGTAAATTGATGGATGCTCCTTCTGAAGCTTTCCTTTGGGTTAAAGCTTTACATATCATAGCAGTCGTGTGCTGGTTTGCTGCATTGTTCTACCTCCCTCGTTTATACGTTTACCATGCAATGAGTGAGGATACAGTCAGTCATCAACGTTTCGAAATTATGGAACGTAAGTTGTATCGTGGCATCATGTGGCCATCGATGATTGCAACATTGATTACCGCTCATTTTTTAGTGGATTGGGGTGATGCCACACGCCACTACCATGAAGCATTATGGTTTTATCTCAAAGTTGGCTTGGTTGGTCTGTTGGTGATTTACCACTTTGTTTGTGGTTATTACCGTAAAAAACTGATTGGCAACGCCCATTATAAATCACACAAGTTTTGGCGGTTTTTTAATGAGATGCCGACATTAATTTTATTTGCTGTGATTATTTTGGTGGTGGTTAAACCTACGTTTTAGTCTCAAAACTATATTTGCCTCACATTCACTTAACTGATTGGCATGTTTTTATATTCCATGAAGTAAATCTATGAAAGGTAATTTTATTGTGTTAAAGAATAGCCTCTTCAAATATAAAGGGGCTTTTTAAATTCCAATCTATACGTTTATCTAACCATGCTTAGCTTTTGAACGTTGCACACGATTAATCAATAAATCCATAAAATTTACTTTTTTACCAACCTAATCAACTGGTATAGAAAAATGAAAACGCTTGGTCTATTTCCTCTTTCGATTAATTCCAAACAGCATTCCTTAAATAAACATAAAGTGCTTTATCTAGCTCTCTAAATAAAGACTCAGCATCAACTTTTTCACCTAAAAGCTCAATAATATCATCTTTATAATTAACCCTTTGTCCAAAAGGTCTCTTACCATCAGTGTATGGTAAAGGTAAGGGATACCCCTTAAAGAAAAAATCAACAAGACCATCATTGATCTTCATATCGCACCATATAAGTAGTTTAAGCAGTTCTATGTGGTGTTCTGTTAAATCAAATACTTCATTTTCCTTATAAACATAGCGATTAGCTAAACACGATGAAGCTGCAAACCATGTGGGAAAAGCACATAAAGCTTCACTCATGATTTTTTTTAGCTCATTAGAATTTTTAGATTTCTTTAAAATCTTAGATATTTCATCAAAACGAGGTAAATATACCGCTAAAGCACCATTTTCAATATTTAACCATGCAACATGTAAATTTTGAATAACAAGTATATGCTCTTGTGTTAAGGGAATATTTTCTTGTTCATAAGCATCTTTAACATTATATTTTCGAGGAATAATAGTTTTTATAAAATCTAAAATAACTTTCATTTTTAATTCCAATCTATACGTTTATCTAAAAAAGCATACTGACTATTTAATTTAGGCTCGTCTTGTAACTTTGCAAAATATTCGAGCTTTTGATCATCTTCTATATCAAAACGAGCTAACCAGTGATTGGCTAAATAGCCTTTAATCAGTGGAATTTCATCTGTTGAATAATTACCACGATGTAAATCACCTATTTTTTCAACACGTAAAGGCTTTAACACCCTATTTAACAAAACATAAGGCGCGGGTAAGGGATCACTTTCAACAGAGCCCATTAAAGGTAAAGTCCCTGCTTGTATCACAACACCTGTACCGTAGTCATAGCCAATAAACCAATTCATCGGTAGTTCACTGTTTAATGCTTCTTCTTCCTTGATCGAATTAAACCATTCGTAA